>NZ_DBHHEV010000029.1:0-23838 GCF_057238965.1 Peptidiphaga sp. | reverse complement strand
GGTTGGTGACGAAGAAATCGTCGCCGACGAGCTGGACTTTGTCGCCGAGGACGTCGGTCAGGGCCTTCCAGTCGTCCCACTCGTCCTCGGAGAGCGGGTCTTCGATGGAGACGAGCGGGTACTCGGCGACGAGCTTCTTGTAGTAGTCCACCATGAAGTCGGTGTCTTTGACTCCGCCCTCGAAGGTGTACTTGCCGTCGGCGAAGAACTCCGTGGAGGCGACGTCGAGGGCGAGGCCCACCTCGGCGCCGGGCTTGAAGCCGGCCTTCTCAATGGCCTCGCAGATGAGGTCGAGCGCGGCGGCGTTCGACTCGAGGTTGGGGGCGAAGCCGCCCTCGTCGCCGAGGCCGGTGGCGAGGCCGCGCTCCTTGAGCACGGACTTGAGCGAGTGGTAGACCTCAGACCCCCAGCGCAGGGACTCCTTGAACGAGTCGGCGCCGTAGGGGGCGATCATGAACTCCTGGATGTCGACGTTCGAATCCGCATGGGAGCCGCCGTTGAGGATGTTCATCATGGGGACGGGCAGGACGTGGGCGTTCGGGCCGCCGAGGTACTGGTAAAGCGGCAGGCCGGCGGACTTGGCGGCGGCCTTGGCCACGGCGATGGACACGCCGAGGATGGCGTTGGCGCCGAACTTGGCCTTGTTGGGCGTGCCGTCGAGGGCGATGAGGAAGCTGTCGATTCCGCGCTGGTCCTCGGCGTCGAAGGATTCGGCGATCTCGGGGCGAATGTCTTCGTTGACGGCCGCTACCGCGCCCTCAACTCCCTTGCCCAGGTAGCGGGCGGCGTCGCCGTCGCGGCGCTCGACGGCCTCGAATGCGCCGGTGGACGCGCCGGAGGGCACGCCGGCCCGGGCGCGGGTGCCGTCCTCGAGCTCAACCTCGACCTCGACGGTGGGATTTCCGCGGGAGTCAAGGATCTCGCGGGAGTAAAGATCAACAATGATGGCCACAGCCACTCCTAACTGTAGTGTGCGCGACGGCGATGCGAGCCGTCTCGGCTGGGAATTACCCTTTTTCTATTCTCCCGCAGAACCGGGCGCGGTGGCAGCCGAGGCCAGTTACTCATCTCTCATTTTGATCACCGACGCCGAGCAGCGAAGAGACGAATGGGACCTCGGGACTAAAGCCGCACCCCGACGTCGTCGTTCGACGAGTTCAAGCCCGCATTCGACGGCTTCGGCGCGCAAAAACGCGGCCTATCGGCGTCGAAGGGTCAGATACTCGGGAAGCTCGAGGCCCTTCTGTTTGTCTGCAACCCCGTATCGTTTGCTGTACTCGACCTTCATGTCGGCCAGTATGCCGCTGATTTCCTTCTGGAACGCAGGCCGCCCCGAAGTCAAGGCTCGGGCCAAGCAGTACCTTTGGACGTCGGACGGAAGGTCAGACGACGCGTTCAGGCCCTTCTTGCACTGTTGCAGGATCTGGTCCTTCTGGGAGGCGTCGAGCTTCTCGCTCGCTTTGTCGACGGCCGGGCCGACAGCCGTGATCGTGACCCTGAACTCGAGAAGCCGGAAGCGGCTGGAGATGTCGACCCCCGAGGCCGTCAGCGACTTGTCCAGTCCGTTTTCCTTCAGCTGCTGCGCGAGTTCGTCGACGCTCTGCTCCGAAACCGGGCGGCCGTTGACGGTGGCGGCGGTTCCAGGCTTCGTGCATCCGGCGAGAGCCGTGCATGCTAAAGCGACGGCGGCGAACGCCTTTGCGGCCAGCTTGGTCTTCATCGGATCCTTCCCTCGATTGTGGACTACATGTTACCCGGAAGATCCGAGGGTCGCGACGAACACGGAATGAACGAGCATTCCCACCCAGTCGAGGAGGTCGTCGCCTTCGACGGCCGAGGATTCGCCCATCCGCTTCGAATCCCCCGGCGCGGGCACGAGCGCCACGCGCACAGCCGGTTTGAGAATCGCGCCCGGGTAGAGCCGCTTGAGCCGAGCCTGCCGCGAATCGGGCAGATTGACCGGCGCCAGGCGAATGTTCCTTCCCATCATCGTCACCTCGGCCAGGCCCGCTTCCTTGCACATCTCGCGCAGCCCCGCGATGCGGAAAAGGCGCTCGGCCTGGGGCGGGATCTTGCCGTAGCGGTCGATCATCTCCGCGCGGACGGACTCGCGTTCTCCCTCGGAGCCGGCCTCCGCTATCTTCGTGTAAATCTCCAGGCGCAACCGCTCAGAGGAAACATAGTCCTCGGGAAGATAGGCGTCCACCGGAAGTTCGATCCGGACGTCGACGTCGGCGTCTTCGTCCTCGGGGGCCTCCCCGCGCATTCTCGCCACCGCGTCGGCGACCATCCGCACATACAGGTCGAATCCGACTCCCGCGATGTGGCCGGATTGCTCGCCGCCGAGCATGTTGCCGGCGCCGCGGATCTCCAGATCGCGCATCGCCACCTGGATGCCCGAGCCCAGCTCGGCGTTGGCTGCGATGGTGCGCAGGCGCTCAAGCGCCGTTTCGGTCATCGCCTTGTCCGGGTTGTATAGGAAGTAGGCGTAGGCCCGCTCGCGCCCGCGGCCCACGCGCCCGCGCAGCTGGTGGAGCTGAGAGAGCCCGAAGCGTTCGGCGTCCTCGACGATGAGCGTGTTCGCGTTGGAGATGTCCAGCCCGGTCTCGACGATCGTCGTGCAGACGAGGATGTCGATTTCCTTGTCCCAGAAGGCCTGGATGACCAGTTCGAGCTGGTGTTCGCTCATTTTCCCGTGGGCCACGCCGACCCGGGCCTCGGGCACGAGCTCGCCGATCTGCGCAGCCACCCTCGCCATGTCGCCCGTGCGATTGTGGACGTAGAACACCTGCCCGTCGCGCAGCAGCTCGCGGCGTATCGCAGCCAGCACCTGCTTGTTGTCCTTCGGGCCCACGTATGTGAGGACGGGGTGGCGCTCCTCGGGGGGAGTGGCGAGCGTGGACATCTCGCGCACGCCCGTCACAGCCATCTCGAGCGTGCGCGGGATGGGCGTGGCGGACATCGAGAGGACGTCGACGTCGGGATAGAGCTGTTTGAGGGTTTCCTTGTGCTCGACCCCGAAACGCTGCTCCTCGTCGACCACCACGAGCCCGAGGTTCTTGAATCGCACGTTTCCGGTGAGAAGCCGGTGGGTGCCGATGACGACGTCGACCGTCCCGTCGGCGAGTCCCTTGACGGTCTCGGCGGCCTCGCGTTCGGACTGGAAACGCGAAAGCTGGGCCAGACGCACGGGGAAGCCCGAGTACCTCTCGCGGAAGGTCTCGTAATGCTGGGAGACGAGCAGCGTGGTGGGCACGAGGACGGCCGCCTGCTTGCCGTCTTGCACCGCCTTGAAAGCCGCGCGCAGGGCGATCTCGGTTTTTCCGTAGCCGACGTCGCCGGATATGAGCCGGTCCATCGGCGTCGGCTTTTCCATGTCAGCCTTGACTTCGTCGATGGTTTGGAGCTGGTCGGGCGTTTCGACGTAGGCGAAGGAATCTTCGAGCTCGCGCTGCCACGGGGTGTCGGGAGAGAACTGGAATCCTTTGGCGGCCTGCCTCGCGGCGTAGAGTCGCACGAGTTCCTGGGCGATCTGCTTGGTCGCCGCCCGCGCGCTGGCCTTGGTTTTGGCCCAGTCGCTTCCTCCCATTTTGTTGAGGGAGGGGGCCTCGCCCCCGGCGTACCGCGAGACCTGATCAAGGGAGTCCGTGGGGACCCAGAGCTGATCGGGCGGGGCGCCGCGGCGCGTCGAGGCGTATTCGAGGACGAGGTACTCGCGCTGGGTCTCGCGGCCCGCCCCGATGGAGCGTTTGGCCATTTTGACGAACCGGCCCACGCCGTGGTGTTCGTGGACCACATAGTCTCCGGGTTTGAGCGCCTGGAGGTCGACGGCGTTCTTCCGACGCGCGGGCATCCTGCGCATGTCGCGCGTCGACGAGCCGCCCCTGCCCGTGATGTCCGCCGCGGCATAGAGCGCCAGGCGCTGGCCTTTCATCGTGAAGCCCGAGGCGATGGGCGCCGCGGTCACGTGGCACACGCCGGGTTCGAGCTCGGCGAGGTCTTCCGTGAATGTCGCGGGGACTCCAGCCTCCTCGAGCTGCTCGCACATGCGGCGGCCCAAACCCGCCCCTTCGACGGCGAGCGCCAAACGCCACCGCCCCCGGGCCTTCTCAGCGACGTCGGCGATCGCCTCATCGACTTTCCCCATGAATTTCTTCGGTTCGGCGGCGTCGGCCTGGGAGCGGCCGCGACCGTCGAGGAAGCCGGCGAGCGTCCACCATCCCAGCCCGCGCCTGTCCGCCGCCTCCCGCGTCTCGTCGAGATCGGCGAAGGAGGCCCTGTCGACGTCGACGGGCACGGTTCCGCCCGCCGCCGCGGAGCTCCATGCAGCGGAAAGGAACTCTTCCGTGGTCGCAATGAGGGAATCGGCGCGTTGGGAGACTCTCTCCGGCTCGACGACCACGATCCTAGACCCCTCCGGGATCGTGTCCGCCACGGAAACCATGTCGACGAGCACGGGCGCGAGCGACTCCATCCCCTCAGGGGCGATGCCCTCCGCGATCTTGTCAAGTATGTCGACGGCGCCGGGGAGCTCGGCGACGAGCTCGCGGGCGCGGGCGCGGACGTCGGCGGTCAGAAGGATCTCCCTGCACGGTGGCGCGTACACTTCATCCCTCGCTTCGAGCGATCGCTGGTCGGCGACGGAGAAAACGCGGATTTCTTCGACGTCGTCGCCGAAAAGCTCGATGCGCGAGGGCCTGGGGTCCGTGGGCGGAAAGATGTCGATGATGCCTCCGCGAACGGCGAACTGCCCTCGGCCCTCAACCATGTCGACGCGGGAGTATGCCGCATCGACGAGTGCGCGTTCGAGGGATTCGAGATCGACGTCGTCGCCCGTTCTGACCCGCACGGGCCTGAGTTCGCCCAGACCTTCCGCGATTGGCTGCAAAAGCGCGCGAACGGGCATCACGAGCACGCGAAGGGGGGCAAAGTCCTCGGGATGGGCGAGGCGGCGCTGGGCGAGTATTCGGCGCGCCACCGTGTCCGAACGCGGCGACAGCCTCTCGTGCGGGAGCGTTTCCCAAGCGGGAAAGAGCTCCACCGTTTCCTCGGGAAGATAGGCGCGAAGCGCGCCGACCAGTTCGTCGGCCTCGCGGCCAGTGGGTGTGACGGCGACGACGAGCGGCGGCTCCGTGTGACTGCGAGCGGCCTTCGGCCCGTGTGGCCCTCCGGGGCCGGGCGCATCCTCCGGGCCGCTCGCACCTGCCATGAGTGCGAGAACGGGAGGGACAAGGCCGCGGGGCGTCGCTAGGCCGCAACTGCCCTTTTGGCCGAGAGCGGAGGAAATGGCGGGGTCGGCTGCGACGATTGGCAGGAGGGCGCTGAGCACGGTCACCTCGTGTGAAGCCTGAGCTGGGCGGCCTCGAGGCCGCTGAGAATGGCGTCTTCTACGGCGTCGGCCGCCTCCGATATGAGAAGCGGAAGCTCCTTAGTCTGCGAAGACGCGAAGGGCGAAAGGACGAAATCGGCGGGATCCTGCCGCCCGGGCGGGCGTCCGATCCCGAATCTCAAGCGAATGTACTCTTTCGTCCCGAGGGCTTGAGTGATCGATTTGAGGCCGTTGTGGCCTCCCTCTCCCCCGCCGCGCTTGAGGCGGATCGTGCCGAAGGGAAGGTCCAGCTCATCGTGGACGACGATGAGATTCTGGGGAGCGATCTTGAAGTAGCCGAGAAGCGCCGCGACGGGGCCTCCGGATTCGTTCATGTACCGGGTCGTAACGAACAGGACGGCCCTGCGGGAAGGCGGGGGCCCGACGTGGCACTCGAGGCCGAGCGCCCCCGTGTTCTTCAATCGCGAAAGCTTCCCGCGAGCGCGGGCCGCGAGCTCGTCGATGACCATGCGCCCCGCGTTGTGGCGCGTGGCTGCGTACTGTGCGCCGGGATTTCCCAGACCGACCGCTGCGAACACCTTGCCTCCAATGCGTGTGGCGCCCCGAAAGGCGCCACACGCTTGACAATCATTCGGCCGAGGCTTCTTCCGCGTCCGCAGCCTGCTCGGCGGCGGGGGCGTCTTCCACGGCGGAGGAAGACGGAGTCGCGATGACCACGACGATCGACTCGGGGTCGGTCTCGACCTCGACGTCGGCGGGGAAGGTCAAATCCGCGACGGTGACGTTCTCGCCGTCCTTGCGGCCTTCGACGTCGACGACGATCGACTCGGGAATCGCGGTGGCCGGGGCTTTGACCAGAACGTGCATGAGCTCAACGGTGTGGATCGTGCCGGAGAAGGACTCTCCGGTGACTTCGACGGGAACTTCGACGTCGACCTTTTCGCCCTGCTTGACGCGCAGAAGATCGAGGTGCTCGATGATGCGCGTCAGAGGATTGCGCTGCAGCTCCTTGACGAGAACGAGCTGTTCCTTGCCTTCCAGCGCAATCGTGAGAATCGGGTTGGCCTGCCCTTTGGTAGCCAGGAAGATCTCGTGCGAATCGAAGGAAATGTGGACGGGGTCGGAGCCGTGCCCGTAGACGACGGCGGGCGTGCGGCCCTGGCGGCGAAGCTGGCGGGACGCGCCTTTTCCGAAGGACTGGCGGCGATCGACCTGGATTTTGTCTGCCATGTGGTTCTCCTTTCGTGTGGCGCCCGAGAGTTTCGAGCGCGTGCGGCCTCGATTCCGACGGCCGTGCACGAAGGCACACCCACCGCGTCGATAACGGAAAGACACGTTTGCTTTCCCTCGCCGAGGCAACCTATATATGCTACCGCGCCGAGGAAGGGCCTGTCACCCTCAGGGCCTGTCGCCCTCAGGAGTCGTCGTCCGCAGAATTTTCGGTGTCGCCGTCGAAAGCGGAATTCTCCGAGTCGGCGGTCGCATCGGAGTCGGGGTCGGCCGCCAGATCACCGTCGGCGACCGCGCCATCCGCACCCGAGGAGGCGACGTCGCGCCAATCCTGGCCGTCCGAGTCCCGGCCGCCCAATGCGGCAGCGCTCGAACCGGCGACGTGCTCCGCCCCGTCTGGGGCAAGGGGCGGCCAGTCAGGCGCCGAACCGTCCAAGACGGAATCGGGCTCGTCTGCGTCAGTGTCATCGGCGACAGCGGCTGAGCCGTCCGCGGCCAGTGCGGCGCCCCCGGCCAGTCCGGAAGCGCCGGCGGCGTCCGCGTCGGAGCCGTCGAAGGCCAACGGGCCGGCGGCGAAAGCCGGATCGTAAGGGATTGAGCCAGCAGAGGCTCCGCCCCTCGACGAGCCTGCCGCGACGGCTTTTGCGCGATTCGTGATGAGGGTGGCGGTGATCAGCCCGACGAAGACGAGAGCCATTCCGCCGACTACGCCCATGTTGGGCCCGCCGGACTCTTCCTCGGCCGCGACCTTGGGAGCGGCCGGCGGCATGGTCGGCGTCTTCTTGGCAGTGTTCTTCGGGCGTTCGGTCGGCACCGGGCTGGCGGCTTCGGGGGCGATGGTCATGATTTGTCCCCCTATCTTCACGGTCGAAGTTGCCGAGGGAGTCGCTCCCGGCGGCAGGGGTCTTCCTTGGGCGTCAACCGCAACGCCCTGCTGTGCACCCGGCTGGCCCTGCTGTTGAGGGGCGCCTCCGGGCTGCTGCTGGCCCCCGCCGTTGTTGCCGCCCTGGCCGTTTCCTTGGTTGCCGCCTTGGCCGTTGCCCTGGTCGGCGCCTTGCCCGTTTCCTTGGCTGTCACCGGCGTTGCCGCCCGGCTGCCCGCCGCCTCCGCCTTCTCCCTGGGGGGCGACCACGGTGAAGTCGGAGTCTCCCCGGCAGGTGATCTGTTGAGACCCGCCGTTCGGATCGGCTGCCGTTGCGTTGAAACGCAGCCAATGCGCTCCGGGAGCGACATTGGCGGGAAGGACGACGGACCCCGAGACTTTTCCAGAAGCGGGAACTTTCTTATGCAGAATGGACTTTCCCGGAAGGCTGCTGTCCCAGTGGGTCGCACCGTCGTCAAGCTGGACGTAAACGGTTGCGCCTGCCGGGAAACCAGTCGCCGTGAAGGAAATCTGCTGCCCCGCCTGGGCCGTCTTCGCGGACACGGACGCTCCGGTTCCCGGCGAGTCGCCCGGAAGGGCATGGGCGCCTGCATCGACCAGCATGGCGAGCATGAAACCCATGAGAATCGCAAACGTGGCTTTCAGGCCTTTGCGCGAAGCAATCATGACTACTCCTCGCTTTCACTTGCTTTGGCGTCGCGAGGCGATAAGGGAGGTTGCGACGACCGTCACGGAGATGACTGCTCCGCCTAGTATCCAGGGCCATATCGGCTGACTGTCGTCTCCTTCGGTTTTCGGCGGGATGCGGGCCGGGCCGTCGGTCTTGGTCGGCGTCGGAGCCGGCGCTGGGGACTTCTTGACGTTGCCGACGTCGAGGTCGGTCCATCCGATGAGCGCCCCGGTGGAATCCATCAACGCGAACTTGTAGGAGCCGTCGGGAAGAGTGGATGTGTCGACTCGAATCTTTCCTTCGTTGTCGATCTGCATCCACCCGAGCGGGCTCCCCTGAGGGTAGAGATAGAGGAAGACCCATTCGCCCGGCTGACGTCCGGCTGGCGCAAGCACCAAGACCTTGCCTTCCATCTGCTTTCCGATGTTTCCGGCGTTCTGGAGCGTCAAGCCCTTGATGTTTGGAACAGGGGGAAGCGGCGAGAAGTCGGGCTTCGGAAAGAACGGCTGGGCCGGCTTCTGCGGCTGCTGACCGGCGATTGCCCTTTGAATGACATACCTTCCGGGTATGATCGACTGACGCGTGCCCGATTGGACCGAACGCCTCACGATCGTGGAGCCGCCCGTCCTGCCCTGCTGTCCGCCGCTGTTTCCTTGATTTCCGCCCGGGGGTTGGTTGCCGCCGTTGCTCGGCGGCTGATTCCCGCTGGGCGGCCGGTTCTCGCCGCTGGGAGGCTGGTTCCCACCGCCGCCGGGGGGATTGGTCGGGTTGTCCGGTTTCTTGGGGCCTTCGAACGTCGTCCATCCCAGGAGAGCGCCGAAGTCATCGCCGGGCTTGCCGGATTGCGCCGTGATCTTCAAGGCGCCATTGGGAAGGGACACGTCTTTGGGCAGATCGAGGACCTTGCCGTCCTTGTCCGTCTCAAACCACCTGGCACCCCATGGGTGGCGAGACGTTCCTTCCTCGTCGTACACATCGAGGAAGACCCAGGTCTTCTTGTCCGTGGCGTTCCGGCCGTCCTTTTTATTGCCTTTGCCTGCCTCGGCTTTGGCCTTCGGAATGGTGACGACGAGCCGACCGTCCTTGCCGCGCTTAACGGTCATACCCTGTTTGTTGTCGTCTTTAAGATCCTCGTTCGCCTCGACCGGATCTGGAATTCCGCTCGGCTTGTAGTCTCCGACGTCGAATTCGTCGGACTTGACCTCCCGCTTCTTGTCGCCCGTCTTGATCGCGTCTCCGGTGATGAACGTGAAATGGTGCTTGCCTTCCGGGAAGACGGGGTCGCTCCCGCCCTTGCCTCCGCGAACCGCTTTTTTGTCGGTTCCGTCGGGCAGCGGGATCTCCGCCGTCCAGTCGCCGGTCTTGGGGTCGGCGTTTTCCACGATCGCCCAGACCTTCGCGTCACCGCCGGCCGCCACATCGAGGCGCTTGTATTCTCCATCGTCGATCTTGACCGCGATCTTCGAGGCGCCCTGGTTTTCCTGCGGGTGGCACCATCCTTTGCCGCTGACCTTTACTGTGCCGCCAATATGGGCCTTGGCGTTCTCCACTTTGACAGTCGGTTCCCCAACCGACGGCGTGCACGTGGTCGGCTCAAGGACCGTCAACTGTTCGGAGGTCATTGAGCGTTTGACGTCTTTCGTGTCCGATTGCCCCGAGAGCAGAGAAACGGTGAAGTACTGCCCCTTCGTCAAGCTCTTGGGAACGTCGATCTCGACTTCGAAGTCACCGTTGGGCTCGATGACCTTGACGTTCTTGTCTTTCTCCGGGTTGTCTTGGGCGACAAGCGCCCAGACGGTTTTGTCCCCCTTGACCGAAGGATGGTCGATGGCCTTGGCCCGCTCGTAGGGTTTGTTCTCGCCTTCGTTGATTTTGACGGAGACTGTGGACGGGCCGTTCCCCGCTGAGTTCTTCCAACCGGTCCCTCTGATGTGGAACTTCGCACCCGTGTCCGACTTGATTTCCTTCTCAACCCAAGCTTTGGCACCCGAATTGTCCGACAGATCAACGTGTGGCCACTCCGGTGGGCCAAGGCTAGAGGGAGTGTCGTTCGGCTGGTTCGGCGGCGCGGCTTCCTTGGGTGCAGGAGCCTGAGGAGCCTCCTTGGGCGCGGGCGCCTGAGGATTCGGATTCTGATTCTGATCGGGCTTTCCCGCCTCGGCACCGTACACGAACGCAGCGCTCGATTGCCGCACGACGTCGCCCTGAAGGCCTGAGCCGCTCGAGAACTGGACCGTATGCTTGCCCTCTTTCAGCTGGCTCAAAGACTCCGCAGAAATGGTCGCTGTCCAGTTTCCGGACGCATCCGCCTTGACCATCGCCAAGACGCCCTTGTCGGTCTCAGCCTTTCCATTGACAGGATTTTTGACGGCGGATTTCGCTTTGAAAGTCCCGCCGTCGATCTTGACGGCGACGACCGAGCCTTCCTTCTTTTCCTGATTCATCCAGCCGACACCTTTGACCGTCAGCGGTTGGCCGACGGCGACACGGTCCGGCGCGCTGTAGCCGGCCCCGTCGGGCGTGCTGCCGTTGCTGGCTCCGGCGGGGGCCGCGGCGAACACGCTCGCGCAGGCCAAGAGCAGAACCGTGAGCAGGCTCAGACCACGCGAAACGGACAGAGCAGCAAAGGTTTTATTCCCTCTCATAGCGTGTCCTCAGAAATACAGATCGAAAAACTTGTGGAGACAGTGTGGAGTTTAGTCTCGTCGGCGTCGCTTGACGACGTCGTCCACAAGGTGGATGTGAAAGGAAGTCCCCGGCGGGCACCGAAACGAGCCATTTGACTAAATATGTGTGCTTGCCTTCATATCCCCTCCGATTCCGCCAAGTCGAATACGCGGAGGTGAGGCCTCGGAAACGACGCTGGGAACCGTCGCAACGAAGAGAGCGCGGCAAGCGCGAGAAGACCTGGAATATATCGAAATTCTTGGAACGACAAGGGCTGCGAAACAAGGGCTGCGAGAACCCCAGATTACGATAAAAGCTGTGTGGGCGACCATATTAAGCCGCCCACACAGCTTTTATCGGCATGCGGTCTTAGCGGACGTCGCCGCCGAAACGGCGCGCATTGTTGCTGTCCGTTCCCTGCATGTTCGTAACAGAACCGTCGAGCACGAGGCTGAGAGCGTCCGTGGCCTGGACCATGACGTCGCAGTCCTTCATCCAGCTCATAAAGATCGTGTGGAAGGCATCTGCTGCCTGACCGCCGAGCCTTTCGCGGATGATGCCCTCGATCCGGTTGCCCATCGTTTCGGTCTCCTCGCGCACCTTCTGCGCATGGGCCTTGATGTCGGCAACGCCTGCCTGCATGAGGGGGTAGTTGTAGAGAATGGTCATGAGTGTGGTTGTCCTTTCCTAATTGCGCCTAGATAAGTATCGTCTCGAGAATCGACCTAGAGAGCGGAGCTTCCGCCACCCATGAGCGAGTCCAAGCCGAGGTTCTTGTAGCTCTGAGCTTCGTCGATGTCGGCCTGCTCGGAAGTGGAGCCCGTGCTCTTGGTCTCCTGGCTGTAAACGCCAAGCTTCTGGAAGAGCCTGTCGCTAGCTTCCTCGAGGGCGGTGAAAGCGGCGGTGAAGGCCTGGGCCGCTCCGCCCTGGAACTGAACGTTGCCCCGCAGCTCCGTCGTCTTGCCGTTGATGGCCGACTTGTGTGCGTTGAGGCTGCCCATGTTCTCGTCCAAGATGGAGGAAATCTGAAGATTCGCACCATCTACATCTTTAAACTCATTCTGTGACATGAAAAGTACCTTCCTCTGTATGTGAAACCATGGACCCTTGACCATGGAACCCTTTGCCGGGCCTGCAGCTAGCCTACAACGAACTTTGTCCACACCACCAGAGTGGTTTTCCCCCCAAGGTGTGTCGTTAAAATTAATAGAGTGTTGTTTACTTTCTAAACTTTTCTATATGTTTTAGTCCTATATAAATCTTATAAGCGCAATAGATTTTTTTAAATACATTATTTTACTTTTTAAAATGCGAACAAAGCAGCTCCACGAACGCTTACGGCGGCAAGTAGGATATTTCGCCGCACCCCTCCGTTTCGCCTCAAATATTGGCAGTTTTACACCAAAATGACATGCGCTTCCTTGAGCCCCGACCCGATTAAGGCCCTACGGGCGACGAACTTACCTTGCAAGAAGGGCATACGCAGGGTCACTCACAAAGAAAGGAAGGAATTCAAGATAAAGTGGGATCCTCTTTGCCTTTTCGCGCCTCGCGCAAGCAAATGCCGCACCAGCCGGAACGGCGACGATCCGCAACCGGCATGACTGCGAAGAGCGACGTTTAGGTCAGGCGCTCTGAACGATCCCCGCAGGCCGCCGAAGACTCATGTGGCCTCCCGCATAAATATCGACCTCATGTCACTGTTGTACGCCAAAGCCATTCAAATCAGGAATATCTGGGACGAGAACAAGGTTTTGAGCGTATACGCCTTAAGTCGGCGTTATCCAGAGATGCAGATTTTAACCTTACTTACTGTATATAAATAACTTTAGTTGAGTTTAAGTGTTTATAGCAGGTTTATATATAAAATAAGCTTGTTTGCCGAGATGCTTCACAAAGTATCAATGATGGATAGCTCTCCCCGGTTGATCCCCGCTTTATCGCAGATTACCCAAAGAATCCGCGGAATACAAAGGAAAACTCAGATTTGCGAAAGAAAACTGGGGGTTTCTCAAAAACCAGAGCAAACTTCGGATACGTATGTCACATCAACTTGCCATTGACGCCGACTGGAAGACCTTGGCCAAACAGGAGGCGACGTTTCACGCCAGTTTCCACCCTAGACTCCGCCGAAATCAGACGGAAGCGCAGGAGCTAGCCGGGTCAGTACGCGCCGTCGAAAAGACTCGTGACGGACCCGTCCTCAAAGACTTCGTCGATGGCGCGGGCCAGAACCGGTGCGATCGGAAGCACCGTCATGGCCGGAAAGCGCTTTTCCGGACCGATGGGAAGCGTGTCCGTGACAACGAGCTCGCGCAGCCCCGATTCACGCAGACGTTGGGTCGCCGGATCGGAGAGCACCCCGTGGGTGGCGGCGACGATGACGTCCTTGGCCCCCGCCTCCAGCACGATGCGCACCGCGCCGCAGATGGTTCCGGCAGTGTCGATGAGATCATCGACGATCACGGCGGTGCGCCCGGAGACGTCGCCGACCACGCGGTTCGCCGTCGCCTGATTGGGGCGAGTGAGGTCACGCGTCTTGTGCACGAACGCGAGAGGCACGCCCCCGAGCCGATTGCCCCACTGCTCGGCCACCTTGATCCGGCCGGCGTCGGGAGAGACAACCACGGCGCTGCCGACGTCGATGCGTCCGCGAACGTATTCGACCAGGGTCGGCATCGCCCACAAGTGGTCGACGGGACCGTCGAAAAAACCCTGCGACTGCGCGGCGTGCAAGTCTACGGACATGATGCGGTCGGCGCCGGCCGTCCTGAACAGGTCGGCCACGAGACGGGCTGAGATCGGCTCGCGCCCCTTGTGCTTCTTGTCTTGGCGGGCGTACGGGTAGTAAGGGGCCACGGCGGTGATTCGCTTGGCCGAGGCCCGCTTGGCGGCGTCGACCATGATGAGCTGCTCCATGAGCCACGTGTTGATGGGATCGGCGTGGGACTGGAGGATGAACACGTCAGCCCCGCGCACCGACTCCTCGAAACGGACGTATATCTCAGAGTTGGCGAAATCGTAGGCGGTGACCGGCAAAAGGTCGATTCCCAGTTCGTCCGCGACTTCCTTCGCCAATGCCGGATGCGCCCGGCCGCTTACAAGAACGAGGCGTTTGTCGTTCGCCATCCGCATTCCGGTCATAGTTCCCCTCGCTATTCGGAAACGCCGGCGGCCCTGGCGCCCCCGGTCAGCACTGTGTAGGGCGGAAGCGCAGTCCCCGCCTCCACGGCCGCGTCGCGAACCACGACGTGGCGCGCATCGGCCCCCTCGCCCACGAGGGCGTCGGTGAACTCACCCGGGCCCACGAGGGCGCCCTTCGCGATCGATGTCGTCCCGTAGAGCCCCGTTCCGGGCAGGACCCGGCAATCAGGCGCCAAAGTGACGGTCACGTCAATCGACGTGGTCGCGGGATCGACGATCGCCGCCCCGGCGCGCATCCACGCCTCGAGGGTCCTCCGATTCATCTGCTCGCGCAGAGCCGCCAACTGGACGAGGTCGTTGCACCCTTCGACGAGCCACGAGTCCTCGACGACATACGAGCCGACCCCTGCGCCGGATTCATAGGCCTTCGCCACGACGTCGGTCAGGTACATCTCGCCCTGCGCGTTCTCGGTGTCGAGCCCTCCGACGGCCTCGCGAAGGAAGTCGGCGTCGAAAACGTACGTAGACGTGTTGATCTCGGCGATCTCACGTTGTTCCTGCGTCGCGTCTTTGTGCTCGACGACGCCGGCGACGGCCCCTTCGGCGTCGCGGACGATCCTGCCATAGCCTGTGGGATCGGGCACGACGGCGGTCAGAACCGTGACCGCATTGCCTTCGTGCCGTCCCAGAAGGCGAGACAAAACGTCGGCCGAAAGCAGAGGAGTGTCCCCCGCAGTCACGACGACCGGCCCCGAAAGATCGGCCGGAAGGGCGCGCAAGCCGCACCAGAGGGCTCTGCCCGTGCCCTTGATCTCGTCCTGATCTGCAATCGTGATCCCGGGATCGCACTCGGCGGCGTGTGCGGCGACGCGGTCGCGTTCGTGGCGCACGACGACGGCGATGTGATCGGGGGCAAGCCCCCGCGCCGCGAAGATCGCGTGGCCGAGGAGCGTGCGTCCGCACATGGGATGGAGGACTTTGGGGATCTCGGATTTCATCCTGGTTCCCTGACCGGCGGCTAGAACGACGACGGCAGCCGGATGCGGTCTGCTCACAGTAGGCCCCTTCCTGTGGTCATAGACCAAGTTTAACCGCTGCCTGAGAGTTTCGCCTACGCCGTCCGCGCAGCGACACCGACTGTGCGCCGCATCTGCTCCGCCCCCAGGATTCGAACCCGGACAAAAGGTTCCAAAGACCTCTGTGCTGCCATTACACCAGGGCGGATCACCCGGACGATTGTATAGGCGCGTCCGCGAAAAGTCATCCCAAAGTCGGAAAGCCGTCCGAGAGTCGGGCTGAAGACGCCTGGGCTGACGTCTCGCTGTTCACCGGAAGCGAAGCTCTTTCCTTTGAGCGAAACGATATGTTGAGGTTTCGGCCTCGGCCAGCCGCCTTCGCCCGCGGTCGGCGCCAAGCCTGGCCCGTCTCGCCCTTCCCCTCCACGATGCGCGAAATGGCGGGCATTTGACGGAGCGGACGAGCCCGCGCATCCACACGCTGAAAAGCGAGCGTTTTTTACGGTCGCACGATCCGTTCGGCGTCAAAGCGGAGTGGCAATGGGGAGAGATCCTCCTTCGGACTGAAGTAAACAGCGGCTTTTACTGCAATAATTGATACATGAGCGCAAATTCTTCTTCGTCACCCCGGCGCGTGCGGATGTCCCGAGCCGAGCGCCGTGAACAGCTGATCCGCGTAGCCCGCCAGCTCTTTGGAACTCGAGGCTATGATGCCGTCTCCGTCGAAGAAATCGCGAGTGCGGCAGGCGTCTCCAAGCCCATCGTCTACGAGCATTTCGGAGGGAAGGAAGGCCTCTACCAGGTTATCGTCGACCGCGAGGTGAAGGCCCTTTCGGACATCCTGCGGTCTCAGATGCGTCCCGAACACAGCGCGCGGGCAGTCCTTGAGGGAATCGTCGTCACCCTTCTCGACTTCATCGAGGAGAACGCCGACGGATTCCATCTGCTCGCCCACCAGTCGCCCACCGCCGTCAGGAGCGAGACCTTCGAGACCGTCATGGCCGACATCGCGGACCAAGTCACCGTTTTCCTCGCCCCGCTTCTGGAGAAGCAGGGGCTCGATCCCGCATCGGCGCCCGTCTACGGGCAGATCCTCGCCGGCGGCGTCGGACAGATAGGTCAGTGGTGGAGCGAGAACATGCAGGTCGATAAGAAACTCGTCGCCGCCCAGGTGACGAACCTGCTTTATCTCGGCCTTCGAGGCATGGAAAAGGATCCACAGCTCCAGACACGCTGAGGCGCAACTCAGTCTCTCTTTACGAAAGGTCGAGCGTCCGTCGATGGCAGCCTCGCTGCCGGTCGGCGGACGCTTTCTCGTCCTCGCTTCCACGTCGTCCGATCCTCGCGTCTACTCCTCGCCCGCCCCTCACTTCTACTCGTCGCCCGATCCGAGCCCTTTCATCGCTTTCTAAAAGGACTTCGCCATCCACTTCGCCTGCCCGCCTTTCGGCACAACCCTGCCTGTTCGTCGGCGCCAACCCCTGCCTCTTCGCCGGCGCCAACCCCTGCCTGTTCGTCGGCGCCAACCCTTGCCCCGCTTCTCGGCGCATGCGCCCCCGCCCAGCCTTTCGGCGCCGGAGCTCGCACAGACGCTCCCTTTCCTGCCTTTCGGCGGCAAACCTTGCGTCGAATGAGGTGTGCTCCTCGTCAGCCGTTGTGGTAAACATGAAACATGCTGGAAGTTCAGGATCTCAATAAGTCCTTCGGGACGTTGCAAGCGTTGAAGGGTCTCAGCCTCAAAGTCCAGCCTGGTGAGATATTTGGCTTCGTCGGATCGAACGGCGCAGGCAAGACGACCGCGATGCGGATCATGCTGGGTGTGCTCTCCACCGACTCAGGCCGGGTTTCATGGAATGGCAAGGAGGTCGACGACGACGTCCGCCGCAAAATCGGCTACATGCCGGAGGAACGCGGCCTCTACCCCAAAATGCAGGTGGGAAGGCAACTGGAGTATTTTGCCCGGCTCCATGGGCTGGGCAAAGCCGAGGCGGCGCAGGCGACGGAGCAATGGACCGATCGGCTGGGAGTGGCAGGCAGGCGAAACGACAACGTGCAAAAGCTTTCCCTCGGCAATCAGCAGCGCGTCCAGCTGGCGGCGGCCCTCGTCCACGATCCCATCATCCTCGTTCTCGACGAGCCGTTTTCCGGCCTCGATCCGGTGGCGGTCGACGTGATGAGCCAGGTCCTCAAAGACAAGGCGAAATCCGGCGTTCCCGTCATCTTCTCCTCCCACCAACTCGATCTCGTCGAGCGGTTGTGCGACCGCGTCGGCATTGTCTCCCGCGGGTCGATCGTGGCAGAAGGCACAATCCACGAGCTGCGCAACGCTGGCAGGCCGCAGATTGCGCTGGCCGTTTCGGCTGGCCCTGACAGGGTTCACGCCGCTTTGTCTTCGGCGGGCGTCAAGCCGCAGCCCGATCCCCTCGAGGGAACGTCCGACGCCCCCAGCGCAAATGGATTGACCCGCGTGGTCGTCGACTCCGAAGGGATCGATGACCAGGCGCTGCTCCAGGCCGCGCTGTCCGCCGGGCCGGTCCGCGAATTCGCACCCCGGCGCCCCCACCTCGCCGATCTGTTCAAGGACGTGGTGGTCGCAGCGCAACCCGAGGAACCCACGCAAAAGGGCCGACGAGGCATCTTCGGCCGCAGGAAGGACGCAGCCCGATGATTCTTTCCCTCATCTTCAAACGCGAATTCACGAGGCTTTTGGGGTCGAAGGCCATACAGGTTTCCACCGGCATCGTCGTGGCCCTCATGTTCATCGGCGGGGCGATCGGAGGATACTTCCTCAGAAAGAACGACGTCGACACCACTCCCCCAGAAGTCACGGGAAACGGCGCGGACGGCAATCCCTTCGGCTTTGTGATGGGCTCTCTCGGCATCTCCCTCCTGATGGTCATGATCTTCACCGGCATCGGCGTTCTCTCGGCCGGCGTCGTCGAAGAGAAGGCCAGTCGAGTGGTGGAGATTCTCCTCACCACGGTCAAGCCGCGCGTCCTCCTGCTTGGGAAAATCCTCGGCATCGGCGCGGGGATGCTCGTGGTCTTCGCCGCCTACATGGTCGGAATCGTCGGAGGGCTGGGTTTGGCGGGACTTCTGCCTGACCTCGGAACGCTTGGAAAGCTCGGAGTCTGGACGTTCTTGCCGACATTCCTCGCGTGGACCGTCGTCGGCTATCTGACGGCTTCGGGACTCACGGGAGCCTTGGCTTCGACCGTATCGCGCCAGGAAGACCTCGGCGGGGTTCAGACGCCCATTATCTTCGGGCTGATGATACCCATGTATGCGGCTCTCTACTACATCCCGGCCCAACCGGATTCCACGGCCAGCGAGGTCATGTCGTTCATTCCCTTGGTCTCCCCGCCGACTATGATCATGCGGACGGCTCTCGGCGGCGTGCCCGTCTGGCAGCAGCTGGTCGCTTTCGCCGTCAACATCGCCTTTATTCCTCTCCTCGCCGCACTCGCGGGGAAGATCTATGAGAACTCGATCCTGCGCACGGGCGAACGGGTCAAGATCGTCAGGGCACTGCGAGGCTCGAGCTGAATCTGGGAGGCTCGAGCTGAATCTGCGAGGTTCGACTGAAATGGGCGACCCAAGCCGATCGTGCTGAGGCGAACGAGCCGAGGCGGTTCGAACCGCCGAAGAATGCAGAAGGGGGAGGGACCACGAAAAGGCGTGGGCCCTCCCCTTTCATTTGTGTGAGCCTATTTCGATTTGTCGAGCCTTCTAGCTTGTCTGAGCTTCGATGCCCGGCGAGTTTTCAGTGCTCGTCGTAGTGGTCGCCATGCTGGGCGTGGCGGTGCCCGTCATGGACGTAATCGACGTGGTCCCCGTGCTGAACGGCCTCATGGCCGCAACCCTCGCCGTGGGCATGCTCGGCCACCGTGTGTTCGGCGACGTCCTGATGGTCGTCGTAGTGGTCGCCATGCCGGGCGTGGCGGTGCCCGTCATGGACGTAATCGACGTGGTCCCCGTGCTGAACGGCCTCATGGCCGCAGCCTTCTCCATGGGCGTGCTCGGCCACGGTGTGGTGAGCGTGGGGGTCGGCAGTGCTCATAGTTTTCCTTTCTTCATGCGTTTTCCCGCGCGTGGGCGATCGCATCGCGCACCACGTGTTCAACGTGGCAGTCGGAGATGCGATAGATGACTTCCTTGCCGCGGCGATCCGCTTCAAGGAGCCCGGCGTCGCGCAGGATCCGCAAATGTTGCGATGTGAGCGGCTGGCTCATCTTCGCCGCCTCGGCGAGAGCCGAAACCGGCCTGTTTTCGTGGCTCACAAGTGAAAGAAGGAGCAAACGGGACTCGTTTCCCAAAACCCGAAACATGCGGGCGGTCTCCGCTAGGAGCTTGTCCTCATTCACGCTTCAATCATCACACACGTATAAACACTTTGCAAAGTGATTAATCGTTCAGCTTTTCGCTCAGTTCGAGCCAGCGGTCTTCGAGTTCGGCGACCTCGGCCTCGAGATCGCGCAGATCGTCGGCATGTTTGCGCAGGCCGACGTAGTCGCTCTGGTCGTGTTCGGCCATCCGTGCGTGCACCTGCGCCACCTTGTCCGCAAGTTTGGCGAGCCGCCGGTCGATTGAGTTGACTTCCTTCTCGGCCGCACGCCGTTCGGCGCCCGACAGCTCGGCCCCGCTCCGCTCCGCGGCCGAGCCTCCCCCCGTTTTCGCCGATCCGACGCTTTTCCCTGGGGCCTTCGGCGCGCTGCCGCCGGCGGCTTTCTTCGGGGCGCCGCCTTCAGATCCCGCTTTCGCGGCGTCGCTCAACTCGAGATACTCGTCGACGCCGCCGGGAAGGTGCCGGAGCCGCCCGTCGAAGATGGCGTACTGCCGGTCCGTCACGCGCTCAACGAGATAGCGGTCGTGGGAGACGACGATAAGCGTTCCGGGCCATGAATCAAGGACGTCCTCCATGGCCGCGAGCATGTCGGTGTCGACGTCGTTCGAAGGCTCGTCGAGGATGAGCACGTTCGGCTCCGACAAGAGAACGAGAAGCAGCTGAAGGCGCCGCCTCTGCCCGCCAGAAAGCTCGCACACACGCGAGGAAAGGCAATCGCGGGAAAAACCCAGGCGCTCGAGAAGCTGGGCAGGGGTCATCTCCTTCTCGCCCACCGTGTAGGAAGTCTTGTATCGCGCGAGCACCTGCCTCACCAGATCCCCGCCGATCTCCTCGAGGGCGGAGAATTGCTGGTCGAGGATGCCGATCCTCACGGTCTTTCCGCGTTTGACTCTGCCCGACGTCGGCGCGATCGAGCCCGCGACGAGGCCCAGAAGCGTCGACTTTCCCGCTCCGTTGGAACCGAGGATTGCGGTGCGCTCGCCGGGAGCGATTCTCCACGTGATCTCGCGCAGCACGTCGCGGTCTCCGTAGCGAACGCCCGCGTCTTCGAGGTCGACGACGTCCTTGCCCAGCCTCGACACGGCCATGCGCGTGAGCTTGACGGAGTCGCGGACGGGAGGGACGTCGGCAATGAGCCGGTTCGCCGCCTCGATGCGGAAACGCGGCTTGCTCGTGCGAGCCGGCGCTCCGCGGCGCAACCACGCCAACTCTTTGCGCATGAGATTTTGACGTTTGGATTCGGCCGCCGCCGCGATCCTGTCGCGCTCAACCCGCTGAAGGACATATGCGGCATACCCTCCCTCGAACGGCTCAACGACGCCGTCGTGCACCTCCCACATGGAGGTCGCGACTTCGTCGAGAAACCAACGGTCATGGGTGACGACGAGGAGTCCGCCGACGTTCTTGGGCCACCTGTTCTTCAGATGCCGCGCAAGCCAGGCAATCCCTTCGACGTCGAGGTGGTTGGTCGGCTCGTCGAGCATGAGAACGTCCCACTCGCCGATCAAAAGGGCCGCGAGTCCGAGGCGGCGCCGTTGGCCGCCCGAGAGCGTGCCCACCCGCGCCTGCCAGTCGAGGTCTCCGACGAGGCCCGCTATAACGTCGCGGATTTTGGGGTCGGAGGCCCATTCGTGCTCGGCGGCCTCTCCCACGAGCGTATAGCCCACCGTCGCGTCTGCGTCGAGGGCGTCGTCTTGCTCAAGCACGCCGATGCGCAGGCCTCCGCGCCGGGTCACAAGGCCTTCGGTCGGGTCGAGCGTTCCCGCAAGGATTCGCAAAAGCGACGATTTTCCGCCGCCGTTTCGGCCGACGACGCCGATTCTGTCCCCTTCCTCGATTCCGAGGGCTGCCGAATCGAGGACGACGCTGTTGGGGTACTCCAGCCGGATCGCCTGCGTTCCGAGAAGATGAGCCATCACTTCGCCTCCGCAACGCAGGCGCCGGCGGCCGGTCCGTTCGCGCGAACCGCCCGAAGCTACGCCTACGCGTACGCGCCTCGCCTCGCGGGGGGGTTGGCATGCGCGGCGTCGGAGGCCAGGAGGGCGACCGTCGGCCCCGAGCCCGAAAGGATGGCCGTCGCCCCAAAGCGACTCGCTCGCTCGACGACGTCTTCAAGATCCGGGCGCAGCGAAAAGGCCGGGGCTTGAAGGTCATTGGCCATGAGCGCCGCCGTCGCCTGCAGGTCTCCGCGAGCCACGGCCTCGCGCAGCTGCCGGGTCGACGCCGGGTTCTCGGCGACGTCGGCTTCGGCGGCGCGGCCGGATCCCGCGTACCCGGCTCCGACGCGGCCGGCCCTTTCAATTCCCGCAACTTCCCCCGCGACGGGTCCAGCCCCTTCAGCCGCCGCAGCGATGCGGTCAAACTCGCGGAACACCGCGGGCGTCGAAAGCCCCACAGGATTCGTCAGGAGGACCCACGCGTGCCCGCGGCCGGGATGCACCGGGGTGAGAATTTCGCCGCGCCCCGTGCCGTGCGCGATTCCGCCCATGATGCAGAAGGGAACGTCCGAGCCGAGCTCGCTCCCTAGGCCCATCAGGTCGGCGCCCGACAGGCCGAGGCCCCACAGCGCGTTGAGGGCAACGAGGGCGCCCGCGGCGTCGGCGGACCCTCCCGCCATTCCTCCCGCCACGGGTATTGCTTTGCGGACCGTAATCTCGGCGCCTAGGTCCGGGGCACCGAAACGTTCGCGCAAAGCCGTGGCCGCGCGGAGAGCCAAATTCGTCGAGTCTTCCGGAAGGGCGCCTGCGCCCTCCCCTTGCATGCGGAGGCTCAGGGAGTCGCTTCGACGGACGATCACTTCGTCGTGGACGTCAAGCGCCTCGAAGACGGTGTCGAGGGGATGGAAGCCGTCTGGCCGAGCCGATCCGACTCTGAGGGCCAGATTGACTTTGGAGGGCGTGACGACGCGAACTTCTTGCACGTGCCCAGTGTAGCGGGGCCGCCGCGCCCGGCGGCCTCACACCTTCACGGCGAGGTAAAGCGCAAGAGAGGCGCAGCATGCGGCAATCGCGCCGAGGATCGTCACGACGGCCGTTTCATTCGTCTCGGCGACCGCCCGGCCCACCGTGGCCAGCGTCGTCAAAAGGGTGGCGGTGACAGCGGCGTGCACCGATCCCGGGACCGACAGCGCGTTTTTGATCACATCGAGGTCTTCGGCGTCGAACTCCGATTCCGCCGCGGACTCGGCGCCGCGCCCCTCGGGAAGGACCGGAACGGCCCTGGCCAGATGATTGACTTCCAAGCTCTTTCCGCTCACAAACTTGCCGAGCCACGCCAGCCACAAAGCAAAGAGAAGCAGTGAGACAAGCATCCCGATGAGCCCAAAAATGACATAGCTCACCGCGGTCAGGGCCCGAACCGCCAAGGCGGATTCAAGATCCTGCCGCCCGATGATCACGGCGAGTGAGGCGACGCCTCCGCCGGCGGGTATGGCCCACCCGACCAAGATGAGGCCCAGCAGGAGGGCTCTCGGCCGAATCTTGCCGGCGAACATGAGAACGCACGCCCCCAGGGCGACGCCGACGGCGCCGAGTGCAACCCCCAATGAGAAGTTGGACATTCCGGCGGTTTGGGCATGCGCCCATCGATTGAGGGCGATGGCGGCGGTGAAGGCACCGACCCCCGCGATGACGGTGAGCATCGGGTAGTGGACTCGGCGCAGACGCGCCTTCACAAGCTGCGGTTCGGCGGGCGGAACCAGCGTTTCCCGCCAACGGGCCACTTCCTCGCTGTCACGCTCCTCGATCGCCCTCACAGTCATAAGTCCCGTTTTCAACGGCCAAAGAGCTGTGGCGCATACGGGAATGGAGGCCAACATGAGAACAACCGTCAAACGGCTCCACTCAAGATCGGTGAACATCACAGTCAACGGAAGGGCGACGAGCCACAGCATCGATGCCATAATCAGGGCAAGAGATGCGTCAATGCGCCTTTCAGCTCTAAGCCAGAACTCATGCATGGCGCGATCCACCGTCTGCTCCCTTCTCCGTGCGTCCCACTCAAGCTTAGTGTGAGTCCCTTTGATTTCCCATCCGGACAGCGAAAACAGGTCACAGAAAACGGCGGACGACGGGTCGTTTGAGGCCGTGAGCCTGCGACGAAACCCTGCGAAACCGGGAAACCGCGAAACTGTGAGAACCCAAAAACGCGCTTTCAGCGCGTCACAGCGGCCTGCTTGCATCGAACGCGGGGCGCGCCCGCCCCAAATCAGGCAAGCGTGCTCGCCGCGCGCGCTATCGCCGCGAACTCGGACACGCTCAGCTGTTCGCCTCGGGCTTTCGGATCGATTCCCGCGACGACGAGCAAACCTTCTGCGCGCGCGGCGCCTCCGGCCCACGTCGCAAGGGCGGCGCGAAGAGTTTTGCGCCGTTGGGCAAAAGCCGCGTCGATGACGGCGAACACGTCTTCACGGGAGACGCCGGCGAGCGCAAGCCCGGCGACGTCGGCCTGAGGCTGAGGCAAAGCGCCGTGCCGCCTGAAGTTCACGAGCGCCGAATCGACGTTGGGGATCGGCCAGAACACGTTTCTGCTGATCTTCGCCCCGCGCGCAGCCTC
>NZ_DBHHEV010000028.1:7530-24239 GCF_057238965.1 Peptidiphaga sp. | reverse complement strand
ACGACGTGGGCCACATGCGCGTCCACGGCGCGCAGAACCGATTCGAACCGAAGGGCGTCGCGGCGAACGTCGCGCTGAACGGCGACGAGATCCGGGCAGATCGACAGCGCCTCGCGCTTGCGCATGCCCGTCCGCACCCCGAGCCTGCGCGCCCAGGCATTCGCACACACCACGCCGCCGACCCCCAGAACCGCCGCGGGCTCGCCGGCGCCGACCCGCCCTGCCGACGCCGCCGCCGCAACAGGCCAGTCGGGCACCGCCCCCGATGCGTGCATCATGAAGGAATCGCCTCCACCAGCGAGAGCCCGCCTTGGGCGCGGCCGACGCCTTCGTGCCTTTCGCCGTCGGCAGCCTGGACCGGGGCCCATCCGCGCGCCCCGATCTGCAGCCGAACGCGACGCCGCCCGGAAGCCGCCTCGACGAGGAGCGCCCGCACATGCCCGACGCCGCGGTCGACGCCTTCGACCGCGACGACCTCGCCGCTGACCCGATCGCGGCAATCCCATCCCTCCCCGAGGAGAAGGCACCCACGCACCGCCGCCCGTTTGGAAAGCAGGCGGCGCTCGCGCGCATCCAGGCGAATGGAAGACCCAATGACCGCTACGTCGAAGCCGTCGACGGCGGCAGTCAGCGCCTGTGTGCGCGCCGCATTCCCCACCCTCGGCACGCAAACCGTTCGAGAGGCCTCGACTCTCAGCGATTCGGCCGCCTCCCATCCGACGCCGGCCATTCCGAGGAAGACGCTCCACGCCCCCGAACCGCTGGCGATTCCGGCGAGCAGGAGGCCGATGAGGATGCTGCCGGAGAATCCGACGCTCATTCCCCGCTCGAGTCCGCGCGGGAGGATTTCAGCCAAACACTCGGGGACCGCCCATCCGCCCGAGGCCTCCCTCCAGCGCGCAGCGTCCGACGCAGCCCCGGCCCGGGCGCCGCCCGCGAAGGCCCTGCCCGACGGGGCCCCGCACGGCACTGCCCCTCCCGTCGCCTCGCCCAGCATTATTGCCTCGCCATGCGAGGCCCTGCCCGGCAAAACGGCGACCGGGGAAACCCCCGCCGCGCGCTCCGCCAAGACAAGCGCACGCCGAGCGGCCTCAAGCCGGTCCGCCGCGTTCAAAGCCCTGCCGCCGAGGGCGCAGGCCGCCGAAGTTCTCATGTTTTCCCACACCCCTTATTGAACATCCGTTCGACAAACAGGATAGGCGGAGGGTCCGACACATTCCAAACAAAGCACGCTCCGCCCCGCCGGGCCGCGGCTCCAGCGGCCTTTTGAGAAGGTTCGGCGCAACCCCGTCCGCCAAGCCGCAACATCGCCTGCGGCTCTCGCCCCGATGCACATGCACTCAACCCCGTCCGCCAAGCCGCAGCATCGCCTGCGGCTCTCGCCCCGACGCGCATGCACTCAGCCCCGTCCGCCAAGCCGCAACAGGGATCGGACAGTCGGGGCACACGAGTCGATCGCAGCCGCGCCCGCCACTTCCCGTGTACGCTGAGCTGGTGTTTCACATCGTCTTCTACGAGCCGCGAATCCCCGGAAACACGGGGGCGGCGATTCGGCTGGCAGCATGCACGGGAGCCAGGCTCCACCTCGTCGAACCCTTGGGCTTCTCCTTCGAAGACTCTCACCTCAAGCGCGCGGGACTGGATTACCACGACCTTGCAGACCTTCGAATCCACGCCGACTTCGAGGCGCTCCTTCGCGCGCTCCCGGATTCGCGCATCTTCGCCTTCACCGGGCACACGTCGAACAGCTTCGCCGACGTCGCCTACCGCGAAACGGACGCCTTCCTCTTCGGACCCGAACCGACGGGGCTGCCCGCGCACGTCATCGCCCACCCGGCGGTGACGGCGGCCGTGCGAATCACCATGATGCCCCACCTACGCTCACTGAATCTAGCGAATTCCGCCTCGATCGCCGTCTACGAAGCCTGGCGTCAGTGCGGCTACGTCGGATCGTCCGACTTTTCGTAAGAGATATCGATAAAGCCTCACACACTTCCATCGGTTCGGACGCCTTTGGGAAACATCATTCATTGACAAACAAGTTTCGGCAAAGATCAGACAAAGCATGCCATAGTCACGCATTAAATCGGCGTATTCAACCGATAAAAGAGCACCGAGCGCACAGCTAAATATGAGGCGTACAGCCGCCGCAAAAGGCGCGGTTCCGGCCCACGCCCATTGTTGTCGGCACACTGAGCCAGCAAGCACGCACCGAGGCATATCAAAACCCAACGGACTGAACGGTTTGGTCGACGGCAACCGACTTCAACCGCCGCCTCCGGCAACGGAGCCAAACCGATATCCGCTTTGATCAGAGGCAATTCGACGATCGCTCCGCAGCAAGGCCAAGACAGCCGAAACACAACGAAACCGCACCGATCGCCGCTCCGACGTCGGCGAGGTCGACAAAGCTTTTTGGGCGACTCGAGGGAAGCCTGCGCAACTCGAAAGGGCGCTGAATTGCCGCCCCCGCACCGGGGCGGCGGCCATGGCATGGGCTAAAGCGTTTCGCCCGCCTCGACTTGCTCTTGGAATGTCTCGGAAGCGGCAAGGAGGAGGTCTTCGACGGGGAGCTCGAGGGCGTTGGCAAGCCTGAACAAAGTGAAAAGTCGGGGATTGACGGCTTTGTTCGAGCGCCGATCGGACCTGGCGCTCTCCATTAGTTGATAGTGGTTTCTATCAATGTCGGCACGCAGCGCCACCTGTTCCTGAGACAGTCCGAGCTCTTTCCGCCTGGCTCGGATCGTCATGGCGAATATGTTTGCAAGTTGGCGCTCTAACGGCGAAGAATCGGGCATATCCCAACTTTTGCCGTGTAATCAACGCTTTACTACGGTGTATGCACGGTACGTAGCTCCCAGCAAGCAACGGCCATCGCAGCTGCTACATTAAGCGAGTCGACGTCGCCAGCCATCGGAATGACGACCGAATGATCGACTGCGGCAATCGTCGAGTCGCGAAGGCCGTCCCCTTCGGCCCCGAGAACGATCGCGATTTTGGAATCCTTCGCCGAGCACGCCTCAAGGCGGGAGAAGGCATCGAGGGCGAGGGCGTCGTCCCTCAACGCCAGCGCAGCCGTTGTATAGCCACATTCAGAAAGCATCTTCGCACTTCGAGGCCAGCCGTCGATTCTGGTCCAGGGAACCTGGAAGACGGTTCCCATCGAAACCCGAACCGACCGCCTGTAAAGGGGGTCTGCACAATCTGATGTGACGAACACTGCATCGACGCCAAGCGCTGCAGCCGAGCGGAAGATCGCTCCCACGTTGGTGTGATCGACCAGGTTTTCGAGTACGACGATCCGCGCGGGGCCCGATCCCACGGCCTCGAGCACCGCCCGAGGGTCGGCCAAGGCGGGGCGATTCATGGCGGCTATCGCTCCGCGGTGAAGGTGAAACCCGGCAATCTCCTGGAGTTTCTCCTCGTCGCACACATACACGGGGATGTCGCCTCCCTCGCCGTCCCCGCCGGCCTTCGTCAACGAAGGGGCGAGATCGGCGAGCCACCGCTCGTCGGCCAAGACCGAACGCGGTCTGTGGCCTGCGGCTATCGCCCGCTGGATGACTTTCGACGACTCGGCCATATACAGGCCGTTCTCCGTCTCAAGCTTCTTTCGAAGGGCCACGTCGGTCAGCCTGACGTAATCTGACAGGCGATCGTCGTGGATGTCGGTAATTGGCACTAACACAGAACAAGAGTGCCACAGACAACGCCATCGCACGCGTTAAAAAGCGTTTATCGACGCATATGTGCCACCAAGCATTCCGTGCATGCACGGAAACGGCAAGAAGTATTCGCGACCGTAATGATGCGCATCGTCGTCTCCTATGAGAGAGCGGAACCATTGACGCAAAGGTAAATATAGTCAAATTCTTATTAAGGCGTCGGCTCCGTAACAATTGAACGCAGGCCGCACAATATGTACGCCCCGATCTCGCATGCGCCGCAAACCGAGCCCGCCCACGCCGTAATCGATCGCGGAGACTGTTGCAATCGCCGCCGGGATTTGAGCCGATCCCGCACATCTGTAACGGAACGAGCCTCCCGAAGGGACCAACGTTTGCACACTGCCGCACATGCGAAACGGGGCGCGAACGGCTTTCTCCGCTCGCGCCCCGCACCTATAGGTTCAGCGCGTTATAACGCCTGGCCCGTCAGGGATTCTCAAGTGTCACTGACCCGCAGGAGGCGTTCCGTTTCCTTTGGGGCCTCCTTGGTCGAAGCTTCGGAACTCCGGCGACGCAGGCGTCGTGGGCCTCTGCCCTATCTCCGCGTCCGGGTCGAAATGGCGCCCGGACTGACGCCCCGAGGTCTCTGCTTCGTCGATGGCGACGTCGGCGGCGCCCTTGGCGTCGGCCAGAGCGTCGTCGATGTCGGGCAGCGCTGTGGCCGCCAGGGCGTCGGCGATCTTTCCGGTGCCCTCGAAATCGACTCCCGATTCGCCGTCGCCGCCGTGGCCCCCGAAGCCTTTGGCGACCGCGTTGAGGGCGGCCGTCATCTCTGTGGGGACGATCCACAGCTTAGAAGACGAGGAGTTGGCGATTTGCGGAAGGGTCTTGATGTACTCGTAGGAGAGGAGCTTGGGATCGACGTTGCCGCGGTGGATGGCGTCGAAGACCTGGAGGATGGCTCGCGCCTCGCCCTGGGCCCTCAAGATCGTCGACTGGGCCTGCCCCTCTGCCCTGAGGATAGCGGACTGCTTCTCGCCCTCGGCCGTCAGAACGGCGGACTGCTTGACGCCCTCGGCCGTCAGGATCGCGGCGCGGCGGTCGCGCTCGGCCTTCATCTGCTGCTCCATCGCGCCCTGGACGGAGCGCGGCGGATCGATGGCCTTCAACTCGACGCGCGAAACGCGAATGCCCCAGCGGCCGG
This sequence comes from Peptidiphaga sp., assembly GCF_057238965.1. NCBI lineage: Bacteria > Bacillati > Actinomycetota > Actinomycetes > Actinomycetales > Actinomycetaceae > Peptidiphaga > Peptidiphaga sp. The sequence goes on along the minus strand of NZ_DBHHEV010000028.1, from coordinate 19,367 downwards.
TCGCCTCGTCGAGCTGGCCGCGCAGCTGGCCGTTGATCTGGTCGCGCCCCGTGAGCGCCTGCTCCATGTCCATCGTGCCGATGATGTTTCGAAGCGTCGTGACGGCGAGCTGCTCGATGGCGGCCATCGGGTCGGCGATCTCATAGGTCGCGGCGATCGGATTCGTCACCTGATAGTAGATGACGGTGTCGATGGAGACGTTGATGTTGTCCGAGGTGATGACCGGCTGCGGAGGGAAGGGAACGACCTGCTCGCGCATGTCGATCCTCTCCCGAATGGAATCGACGAACGGGAACAGGAAGTGCAAACCCGGCGTAAGGGTCTTGTGGTACCTGCCCAGGCGCTCGACGACGTAGGTGTACCCCTGGTTGACCATCTTGATCGCCATGAAGACAAAAAGGATCACGATGAATGCAACCAAGGCCAAAAGTATGAGACCGACATTCATATCGTTCATAGTGGGTCCTTCTAGTTGTTGCGGTTACTGATGTAGTTGCAGTTGCTGATGTAGGGTGTGGCGGAAAGCGGCGCCGCCGGAAAGTCGGACGGCCGTCGACAACGGAGATTTCCCATGAGAGAGAAAGTCTTCGCCGTCGGTCAGAAGGCGCCAGTGGCCAGCGTGCAGCCCTATTGGCCGGAATGCGCCGACTGCGCGACGATGGCCACGACCCCCTCGATGTCGGTGACGACGACGTCGCTCCCCTCGGGAATGACGCCTCCCGCCGAGCGCGAAGACCAGACGTCTCCTCCGATCTTCACCCGTCCGGCATTCTCGTCTATCGCCGTGAGGGCGCGGGCTCGCTTGCCTATCTGATCCTGGACCGTGCCGACCTTCGTCCCTTTGGGGTTGAAATGGTTCTTCGCCCACGGGCGCACGATTGCCAAAAGGAGGACGGAGACGACCGCGAACGCGGCGACCTGCGCCACGAGGCTGTCCGTTCCGGCGGAGACGCCGGCAGCTACGAAAGCTCCTCCCGCAATCATGAGGAAGGAGAAATCGACCGTCATGAATTCCAAAGCGATGCAGCAAAGGGCGATGATGCCCCAAACTTCCCAGCTCACGTTGCTACTCCTAGCTATAGTAGAGACACGCTCTAGTTTACCGGGCGGAGACCCCCAGTTATAGACTCCATTCGGGTAGGAATCCCCACAATTGCCGCGGGGAGGGAAACGGCGGACTTTCCGCGCGGCGCGGGGCGGATCGCGCACAAGGCGCTCAGGCCTTCCGCGCCGAAAACCGCCCGTCCTCGCAGCTCACCGCGAGTTTGAGGCCGAAGACCGCAGAGAGATTGGCCGATGTGACGGTTTCCGCTATCGGGCCCGACGCGTAGACGGCCCCGTCCTTGCGCAAAAGCGCGTGGGTGAATCCGGGGGGAATCTCTTCGACGTGGTGGGTGACGAGCTCGATCACCGGCGAATAGTGCTCGAAGGCCAGCTGCGAAAGCGTTTCGACGAGGTTCTCACGCCCGCCCAAATCGAGGCCGGAGGCCGGCTCGTCGAGGATGAGCACCTCGGGGTTGGGCATGAGGGCACGGGCGATCCCCACGCGCTTCTTCTCCCCCGAGGAAAGGGTCGAGAAGAGGCGCGTCTCCAGGGATCCCACGCCGAGGCCGGCCAGAAGGGCCCTCGCCCGCCGGTCGTCTAGGGGGTCGTAGACCTCCCGCCACGTCGCCAAGCGGCCGTAGGCGGCCGTTCGAACGACGTCGACGGCCCTCTGGTCCCCCGGAATCCTCGCGTCGATGGCGGCGGACATGGTGCCGACGAGGGGCCGCAGATCCTCCAGGTTGACACGGCCCAGGCGTTCGCCGACGATCGCCACCGATCCGCTGGTTGGGTGCATCCGCCCCGAGACCAGCTGGATGAGAGTCGTCTTGCCCGCGCCGTTGGGGCCCAGGACGACCCACCTCTGGCCGTCGTCGACGCTCCAATCGACCGAATCGAGGATGGCGCGGCCGTCGCGTCGAACGGTCGCCTCCCGAACATCAAGCACATCGCCCATGGAACAAGATTACCGCGAGAGGCCTAAAGTCCCGCTATGACGTCGCGGTAGAAGTCCATCGTCTTGAGGGCGATCGACTCCCATGAGAAGTGCTCCTCCACCCGCTTGCGGCCTGCCGCGCCCATTTTGCGGGCCTTCTCGGGGTCGGCGCACACGGCCTCCAAAGCCGAGGCGAGGTCGGCCTCAAACGCCTCGGGATGCACGGGCGTCCCCGTCCCGTCGTCGAGCTGCTCGATCGGGACAAGGGTTCCGGTCACCCCGTCCTCGATGCAGTCCGGGATGCCCCCCGTCTTCGTTCCGACGACGGGAAGCCCGACGGCCATCGCCTCGAGGTTGACGATTCCGAGGGGCTCGTATATTGACGGCGTGACGAAGGCCGTCGAGCACGACAAGAGCTGGATGATCTTGCCGCGGCTGAGAAAGTCCGAGATCCACACGACGCCTGTGCGCCTGCTTCGGAGGTCCTCGACGAGGGCCTCGGTTTCGGCGGCGATCTCCGGGGTGTCCGGAGCCCCGGCGCAAAGCACCACCTGGATCCCCGCCGGAAGTTTGGCGATCGCGCGCAGCAGTCCGGGAACCCCCTTCTGCCGGGTGATCCTTCCGACGAACATGACCGTGGGCTTGTCGGGGTCGAGCCCGTAGGAGGCGAAGCACTCCCTGGCCGCCGCTGTTTCCTCGTCGGTCTTCGGGGCGTTCCAGCCTGACAGGTCGATGCCGTTGTGGATGACCCGCACCCGGTCGGGGTCGATCTTCGGGTAGCAGCGAAGGATGTCGTCCTTCATGGCGAAGGAGACGGCGACGATTCCGTCGGCGGACTCGTAGGCCGTGCGCTCGACCCAGGAGGAGACCTCGTAGCCGCCCCCCAGCTGCTCGCGCTTCCACGGGCGCAGCGGCTCCAGGGAGTGGGCCGATATGACGTGGGGAATACCGTAAAGCATTCCTCCGATGTGGCCGGCCATGTTGGCGTACCAGGTGTGAGAGTGGAGGATGTCGGCTTCCCGCACGCGATCGGCGATCTCCAGGTCGACGCCGAGAGTCTTGATCGCGGCGTTCGCCGAAGCGAGCTCGGCCGGATAGTCGTATCCGTACACCGTGACTCCGGCGGGCGAAACGCCCGCTTCGCGCGGCCCGTCGAAGGCGTGAACGTCGACGTCGGCATGGGCCGCCAGCACTTTGGACAATTCTTCAACGTGGACACCCGCGCCACCGTAGACGTTTGGCGGGTATTCTCGAGTCAATAGAGCGACACGCAATGTGGGGTCCTTCCTTCGGTGGTCAACGCTGACCCCTTCACTGTACCCGCTCTGTCGTCCAACGGCGGACAATTCGTGCGCTGAACCAATATATGAGATAGGTGGAACCTATGGGAGCCAAACCCCGCGTCCTCGCAATCGTCCTGGCTGGCGGAGAAGGCAAGCGCCTTATGCCCCTCACTCAGGATCGGGCCAAGCCCGCCGTGCCTTTCGGCGGCATTTACAGACTCATTGACTTTTCTTTGAGCAACATCGTCAATTCGGGATACCTGAAGATCATCGTCTTGACCCAGTACAAGTCCCATTCCCTCGACAGGCACATCGCGCGCAACTGGCGCATGTCCAATCTGTTCGAGAACTACGTCGCCCCCGTGCCCGCGCAGCAGCGGCGCGGCGACCACTGGTACCTCGGGTCGGCCGACGCCGTCTACCAGTCGCTCAACATCCTCGACGACGAGCGGCCCGACGTCGTCCTCATCACCGGGGCGGACAACATCTACCGCATGGACTTCTCGCAGATGGTCGACCAGCACGTCGAAACCGGCGCTGAGCTGACGATCGCGGGAATCCGCCAGCCGCTCGAACTGGCGTCCGCATTCGGCGTAATCGACGTCAACAAGACCGATCCGCGCCGCGTGGCCGCCTTCGTCGAAAAGCCCGAGGACACCTCGGGGCTGGGCCTGCCCGATTCTCCCAACGAGTTCCTGGCCTCCATGGGCAACTACGTCTTCAACACCGACGCCCTGTACAAGGTTCTCTCCGACGACGCCGTCGACCCCAGTTCGAAGCACGACATGGGCGGAAACATCGTTCCCTTCTTCGTCGGGCAAGACACGTGCGGAGTCTACGACTTCACCTTCAACAACGTTCCCGGCCACTCCGACCGGGACCGCGACTACTGGCGCGACGTCGGAACGATCGACGCCTACTACGAGGCGAATATGGACCTCATCTCCGTCAACCCGGTCTTCAATCTGTACAACGACAGGTGGCCGCTTCTGACGGGACATTCGAACCTCGCCCCGGCGAAGTTCGTCTACGGGCACCACGAGAGACTGGGCCACGCTCTCGATTCAATCGTCTCTCCCGGGGTCATCGTCTCCGGAGGCGAAGTGATCGGGTCTGTCCTCTCCCCCGGCGTGCGTGTGAATTCATGGTCGACGGTGCGCGAATCCGTTCTGCTCGACGGCGTCAGCGTCGGGCGCAATGCGACGGTCGTGCGCGCGATCCTCGACAAGTACGTCGTGGTCGAAGAGGGCGCGCAGGTGGGCGTCAACCACGAGCACGACCGGGCCCGAGGCTTCCACGTCTCCGAGGGCGGCATCACCGTGGTTCCCAAGGGCGCGCGCGTCAAGGCCACGCTTTACGTGCCGACGCCGGACGAGGCGCCTGACGCGTCCGACGCGGCGGGAGCCTCCGGCTCCGCCGATGCGTTCGAGGCCTCCGACGGCTTCGGCGGCGCGGAAGACGACGGGGCGACCACACTTGTATGAGCCCGTGCGCGAAGGAGAGTCGATCAGGTTTTCCCTCGCTTCGCCCGATCCCCTTCCCGCGGGGCTCTTAGCGCACACGAGGCATGTTTTCGGGTCGGCTTGCGCAAAGGTCGCCGAGCGCTCGCCCGCGGTTCCCGGCCTGCAGACGCTGTCGCTGTTCGGCGTCGCCGGATCCGACGCCTCCGCGTTGGAGCGGCTGAGGGACGAATTGCGCGGCCCGGCGTTGGCTTTGGGCGTCGATTGCGCGCTTACGCGCGGAAAAATGGCCGAGCGCGGGCCGCGCCTCATCGTCTCCGACGTGGACTCGACCTTCATCCGCGGCGAGGCCATCGACATGCTCGCCGACGCCGCCGGATCCGGCCCTCGGGTGGCGGCCATAACGGAGGCGGCGATGAACGGCGAGCTCGACTTTGCCGAGGCCCTCGCAGAGCGCGTCGCCACGCTGGAGGGACTGTCCCTCGATCGGGTCAAATCGATCGCGGACCGCGTCAAGCCCGTTCCCGGGGCCGAGACGCTTGTCGCGACGGCGCACGCGCGCGGATGCGCCGTCGGCCTGGTCTCCGGCGGATTCATCGAGGTGATCGGAGGGCTGGCCCGCCGTCTAGGCGTCGATTGCGTGCTGGCCAACCGGCTCGAAACGAGCGGCGGCGCCCTCACCGGCAGAACGGAGGGCGAGATCGTCACCCGCGAGCGCAAGGCCGAGGCGCTTCTGCGCTGGTCCGGGGGCGGCCGGCTGCCCGGCGCCGACATGCCCGGAGGCGCCAAATTCTTAGAAGGCTCCAATTGGCCGGAAGTCTCCGACTCTCCGTTGGAGTCTCGGGCCGGGGGCGCAGACTTTCGTTCTCGGGGATACCCTTCGCCGCGCGAGAGGATCGACCTGTCCGAAACCGTGGCTGCCGGCGACGGCGCCAACGACCTGTCGATGATGGAGATCGCCGGGCTTTCCGTCGCCGTGTGCGCAAAGCCCGCGGTGCTGGCCGCCGCCGACGCCGCGGTGACCCGGCCGCGCCTCGACATCCTCGCGGCGATCCTCGGCTGGGACGCGGTTTGACGCCTTCCGCCGCATGGCAGGCTGCTCCGTTTCACATCCGGAGCCGCAGCGGACCCGAGGTTTTGCGCCGCCGCCCGCTGCCGAACGGCGTTTTATTCCCGCTGCCGGATAGCGCGAACCGGGCTGCCGGGCTGTGCCCTCACCCCGCCGCCAAATCGCGGGGGCGCGCCTTGACGCCCGCGAGCGCCAAGGCGAGGGCCGCGGCGCCAATGCATCCCGTCGCGATCCACGACGGGCTTTCCATGGGAACCCTGCCCACGAGGTAGAGGGGCGAGAGCTTTCGCCCCCATTCGGGAAGGTCAAGGGGGTCGGCCAAGATCTCGACGACGGCGATCCAGCAGGCGAGGGCCCACACGGCTGCCCACGCTTTCGGCGCATAGGAGAAAACGGCGAAGGCGCCGGCGAGCACTGCGACTATGGGAACGAGCAGGAGCGCCGCGGCCCCCAAAGAAGAGGAAAGCTCCCATTTGCCGGTGGACGCTCCGATGGAAATCCAGTAGGCGAAACCGCCTGATGCGGCCACTGCCGCGGCTGCGAGGACAGATTGGGCGAACCAGGCTCGCACGACGCTCGCGTAGCCGCAGCGCGTGGAGCACACGAGCCCAAGCCTTCCGCTCGCCTCTTCGCCGCGCAATTCGGCCGCGGTCGCCAGCCCGGCCGCGAGCGCGAGAAGCCCGATGATCCCGACGGCCAGAACGGACATGAAGTCGCGCGGCGCGTGCCCTCCGAAAAGCTCGGCGATGCCCGGGTTTTGTTCGACCCAGACGTCTATCTCGTCTCCCATGGCTCCGACCGGCGCCGCCCAGCAAACCGCCGCCGCGCACCACCCGGCGGCGCCGGAGCGCGTGAGGCGCCACACGTAGCGCGTGCCTCGAATCCACGGCGCCGCGCCAGCCCTTCCGGGCCTCGGCGAGACCGCGGCGCCTCCGAGGTCGCGGACGCGACAGAGCGCGAGGGCGGCCGCAGCCAGTGCGGCGGCCGCCGTTGCGCAGGCGACGTAGGGCCACAGGCGGCTCGTTCCCCACGGACGGGCTTCAGCCAGCCAGCCCATGGGTGTGAGCCAGGTCGCGGGCAGGCGCCGTCCGTCTATTGCCGCGCGCACGAGGTAGCAGAACATGACCCACGCCAGCACTGCGGTTCCCGCTGCGAAGACGGGCGCGAACAGGCAGAGAATGAGGCAGTATTTTGCGGCGCCGGCGGCGGGAAAGCCAAACAGGAGGAGACCCGCAAAGCTCGCGGCCCCGAAGAGGGAGGTTGAACACGCCTGCGCCGCCATGGCGGCCGCCGTCGGCGCGGTTTTCCCGTAGCCTCCGGCCGAGACGACCTCCCATCGGCCGAGTGCCTCCTCGGCTCGCATGAGGCGGACGGCGAGCAGGCTTGCGCCGCCGGGGATGAGGACGAGCCCGAACATGCCGACCTCGAAGGCCTCGATTCCGCCCGCGGAGGTCAGATCGTAGCCACGCCCGTTGAACAGCTCTTGAATGCGCGAGGAGCCGATGGTCGAGGCGTAGCGCAGTCGGCTTGCGCCGTCGGGGTAGAGAGACCTCGTCGCCGACGCCAAGGCGAGCACCAGGGCGGTCCAAGCCAGGGGCCAGGCGAGAAGCCTTCGGCCGTGGGCCTTCCATGTGAGCGTCCAGAGCGCCCGGCGCGGCCCGCTCATTTCTCGCCTCCGTAGAAGCTGAGAAAGGCCGCCTCCAGGGAGCTTTCGACCTTTCGTATCGACGCTCCTCCTTTCAAGAGGCCGGCGATGGCGGAGTCGGCCTCGGCCCTGGAGCGCACCCCTTCGAGGTTTCCCGAATACGCGGCGCGCCCGCGCCGAAGGACGGTGACCGTGTCGCACAGCGCCGCGACCTCGCTCATGATGTGGCTGCTCAGCAGCACCGTCGCCCCGGAGCCTTGCGCCTCGCGGACCGTTTCGACGAAGCGCTCGGCCATGACGGGGTCGAGGCCCGACGTCGGCTCGTCGAGGAGCAGGAGTTCGGCCCGCGTGGCGAGGGCAGCGACGAGGGCGACCTTTTGGCGGTTCCCCTTCGAGTACGTGCGCGTTTTCATTCGGGGGTTGAGTTCGAAGCGCTCGATGAGCTCGGCTCTGCGGGCGGCGTCGATGCTGCCCTGCATGCGTCCGAGAATGTCGATGCATTCGCCTCCGGTGAGGTTGGGCCACAGCACGGTGTCCCCGGGGACGTAGGCGAGACGCCGACGGACGTCGACCGCTTCCTTCGCGGAATCGAGGCCAAACACGCGCAAACGGCCGCCGTCGAGCCGAATCTGGCCGAGAATCGCCCGGATCGCCGTCGTCTTTCCGGCGCCGTTGGGGCCGAGAAAGCCGTGGACGGAGCCTGCCTTCACGCTCAGGTTCAGCCCGTCGAGCGCCTGGACGCTGCCGAAAGCCTTCGTCAAATTCGCCCCTTCGACAAGAATTTGATTGTTACTGTCAGTTGAAAGTGACTCTCTCATGAAAAAGACGCTACCACCGGCGCAGGGCGACGACAAGGCCGTGAATGCGACAAGGCTGTAAAGTGGCATCGACAAGGAGGTGCGATGGCACAGCGGGGATTGCGCGAACGGAAAAAGGCGGCTGCCATGCACCGCATACAGTCGGCCGCCCTTGAGCTGTTTTCAACAGACGGATACGACAACGTGACGATCGAGCAGATCGCCGACCGCGCCGACGTCTCCCCTTCGACCGTCTATCGATATTTCGGGACGAAGGAGGGCTTGGTGCTGCAAGACGAGCACGACGACCTGCTCATGAGCACGGTGGCCGGCGCCCTCGCCGACGGCGCGAGGCTCCTCGACGCTCTGCGAGAGGCCGTCCGGGCAATCGCCGAGGAGCATTTCGTACGCGACCGCCAGGCGACCGTGCAGCGGGTGCGGCTGTACTTCGAGGTCCCCGCACTCCGATCGGCGGCGTCGACCCTGGTCACCGAACTCATCGACAAGCTCGCCCGGACTCTCGAGGACAGCGGGAGGGCGGACTACGCGGACGGCCTGATCGCCTCGAGCGCCGTCATCTCGGGACTGCTGGCGGCCGCATGGAACTGGTATCGGGAAGGGGCGGAGGACCCATTCACCGTCTACGCCGACGCCGCGTTGGACGTCCTCGCCGAAAAGCTCGCCGCAATCTAAGTGCGGTCTAGGGGCGCAACACGTCGGCGATCCGCATGCAGCCGGGCGCCAGAGAGCTCCACGATTCGATGTGCCCGACAACGGCCATGGCTGTGGAAAAACCGTGCCTGAAACTGTGGTCCGCCCGCGCCGCGCCCGCCCCTCTCAAAGCCCGAAATGGCGCGCGGCCCTGCGACTCGTGCAGGTCTTTCTCCCGCGTGGCCAGCAGCCCGGCCAGCGTCGACATTGTCGGCTCGTGTCCGATGACGAGAACCGCGTCCGCCTCAAAGCCGGCTTCGACGTCGTCCGCCTCCCGGACGGCGCCCTCGATTCCGCAGCGATCTAAACCGCGCAGAGTGTCGAGAAGGCTCTCTCCCCCGCGAGAGTAGAGGCTGGCCTCCTCCCAGACTCGGGCGACGGCCAGCCCGGCCGAGCGAAGGGCAGCCAGGGTCTGCTGTGTGCGCGCCGCCTCCGAGACGACCGCCACGTCGATGCCGCCGACGACTCGCGCGATCGCCCGCGCCTGAGACGCGGCCTCCTCCCTTCCCCGCAAAGTCAGCGGGCGGGCGCGGTCCCCGGCGGCGAATCCGGCTTCGCCATGGCGCATGAGAACGAGAGTCGGCATGGTGCAAGGCTATCTCCGATCGGTCCGATTGAACAGAGGCGTTCGAACCGACGCCCGCGACGCAATGGGGCCCGCTCGGCAAACCCGACGCTCACGCCAGAGCGACGAGGTCGAAATAGTCGTCGGACCACAGATCCTCGTCGCCGTCGGGCAGCAGAAGGACGCGCTCGGGGCGGAGGGCTTCGACCGCCCCCTCGTCGTGGGTGACGAGCACGACGGCGCCCTCGTACTTGCCGAGCGCGGCGAGAATCTCCTCGCGCGAGGCCGGGTCGAGGTTGTTCGTCGGCTCGTCGAGGAGAAGCACGTTGGCCGCCGACACGACGAGCATGGCCAGGGCGAGCCGAGTCTTCTCCCCTCCCGAGAGCACTCCGGCGGGCTTGTCGGCGTCGGCCCCGGAAAAGAGGAAAGAACCAAGGACGGAACGGGCCTTCGTGTCGTCGAGCTCGGGGGCTGCCCGCCACAGGTTGCCGACCACCGTCTTGTCGGGGTCGATCGTCTCGTGCTCCTGCGCGTAATAGCCGATCTTCAGCCCGTGTCCGGGCACGACGCCGCCCGTGTCGGCCTCCTCCACGCCGGCGAGCAGGCGCAGGAGGGTCGTCTTTCCGGCGCCGTTGAGGCCGAGGACGACCACGCGCGAGCCGCGGTCGACGGCGAGGTCGAGGCCGGAGAAGACTTCGAGGGACCCGTACGATTTTGACAGCCCGACGGCGGCCAGCGGCGTGCGCCCGCACGGGGCGGGATCCGGGAACCTCAGATTGGCGACCTTGTCGGCCTTCCTCTCCTCCTCCAGCCCGGCGAGCAGGCGCTGCGCGCGGCGCTCCATGCTCTGCGCGGCCGCCGCTTTCGTCGCCTTGGCCCGCATTTTGTCCGCCTGCCCCATGAGCGCGCCCGCCTTGCGCTCCGCGTTCAGACGCTCGCGGCGGCGGCGCTTCTCATCGGCCTCGCGCTGTTTGAGATAGTCGGCCCACGGCATGTTGTACACGTCGAGGGCGGCGCGATTGGCGTCCAGATGCCACACGGCGTTGACCGTCTGGTCCAGCAGCTCCGTCGAATGGGAGACCACCACGAATCCGCCCGCGAAAGAGCGAAGGTAATCGCGAAGCCACAGGATCGAATCGTGGTCAAGGTGGTTGGTCGGCTCGTCCAGCAGAAGAGTCTCGGCCCGTGAGAAGAGGACCCGGGCAAGCTCGACCCTTCGCCGCTGGCCGCCGGAAAGTGTGTGCAGCGGCTGGTCGAGGACCCTTTCGGGCAGGCCCAGCGCAGCCGCCGTCTGGGCGGCCTCGGCGTTGGCGGCCCATCCCCCGGCGTTCGTGAATTCCTGGTCGAGGCGCACGTAGCGTTCCATCGCCTTGACCTGCCGTGCGCCCTCCGATTCGGCCATTTCCCGCTCGGCCTTGCGGATGCGCTTTATCGTTTCGGCGATTCCCCGAACCGAGAGGATCCGATCGCGAGCCGCCTGGCCGAGGTCGCCCTCCTGCGTGTCCTGCGGAAGGTATCCGACCGTGCCCTTGCGATTGAGCGCTCCGGTCGCTTCGACGACGTCGGACGTCACTCCCTCACCCGCCAAGAGCCGCATAAGCGTGGTCTTTCCGGCGCCGTTGCGGCCGACGAGGCCCACGCGCATCCCTTTGCCCACCCTGAACCCGGCGTCGACGACGAGTTCGCGGGTCCCGATGCGCATGGTGAGATTCTTGGCGTCGATCACCCCACTAGCCTACTCGAGAACACGCCCGGCCATTGCGCACCTCCGGCCTCTAGCGGATATGCTCACAACATGTCCATGAACGACGACATTCAACTGGATGCCTCGCGAGTCAAGGTTCGCGGGCGCGGAACGATGGCGGCCACCGGCGTCGGCGGCCTCGGACTCATCGGGGCCATCGTCTACTTTTTCCTGACGGGGCAGGTTCCGGACAACCTGGGCACCTCGGGGCGTCAGCCCGCCGGAAACCAGACCTCGCTCATCGAAACATGCAAGACCGGCGAAGACGCGAACAAGAACACCGAGTGCTGGATGGTCGCCACCGCCGAGTCCCTGGACGCCTACTGGGGCGGCGCGCTTCCCTCCGCCGCCGGCGCCGCATACAAAAAGCCCGATTTCGTGCTCTTCTCCGGCTCGACCTCCACCGCGTGCGGAACCGCCAGCTCCCAGACCGGCCCCTTCTACTGCCCCGCGGACAAAGCCGTCTACCTCGACGTCGGCTTCTTCAAAGAGCTCCAGTCCCGGTACGGCGCGACCAACTCGAGGCTGGCCCAAGCCTACATCGTGGCCCACGAATTCGGCCATTCTATTCAGGACCAGACGGGG
>NZ_DBHHEV010000028.1:0-7520 GCF_057238965.1 Peptidiphaga sp. | reverse complement strand
GATCCTCGCCAAGGTCAACCACAAGGACACCGGCCCGAGCGGATCCCTGGTGCGCTCGGAGCTGCAGGCGGACTGCCTTGCAGGCGTGTGGCTGCACAACGCCTCGAAGACGGTCGATCCGGAGTCGGGGAAGACGTTCCTCGTCCCGCCCACCCGCGAGGAGCTGAAGACCGCCGTCGACGCCGCAGCCGCCGTCGGCGACGACCACATCTACGAAAGCGCGGGCATGGAGGCCAATCAGGAGTCCTTCACGCACGGATCTTCCGCCAAACGAACCGAATGGCTCATGAAGGGCTACGAAGGCGGAAAGTTCGAGAGCTGCGACACGTGGTCGGCGCCCGCCCCCTGATGCGGCCGGCCGCCGCGTCCAATGGACGAGCGCCGAGCCGGATGCGCGGCGGCGCGCTGCCGCTGAAGCCGCGCTAAACGTTGAAGCCGAGGGCCTGGAGCATTTCCCGGCCGTCGGAGGTGATGCGTTCGGGCCCCCACGGCGGCAGCCACACCCAGTTGATCCGGGTCGATCCGGCCATTCCCTCGAGCGCCCTCGTCGTCTGCTCCTCGATCACGTCCGTCAGCGGACAGGCCGGGGACGTCAAGGTCATGTCGATGACCACGTCCGCCCCCTCCAGCGCGATGCCGTAGACGAGGCCCAAATCGACGACGTTGATCCCCAGCTCGGGGTCGATCACGTCCTTGAGCGCCTCTTCGACGTCCTCGACTTTCGGGGCGCCGACGGTCTCCTGGGAGGCGCCTGTCTCTTCGCGGGCGGCGGCCCCGTAATCGGGCGCGAGCTCGAGCTCGTCAGCCATGGCTCTCTCCTTTCGCAGCGACGGCCTTGTCCGTCGCGTCTCTCAGGGCCATCCAGCCCAAAAGCGCGCACTTGATGCGCATGGGGAACTTCGCCACGCCAACGAAGGCCGCGGCGTCCCCCAAGGCCTCTTCGACGTCCTCGGTCAGGCCCGCGCCGCGCGAGTCCATGAGGGCCCGGAACTGCTCGTACAGATCCTTCGCCTCGTCGACGCTGGCGCCTTCGAGCATGTCGATCATGATGCCGATGCTTGCCCGGGAAATCGAACAGCCCTCGCCCGTCCACGCCACCTCGGCGATGCGGCCGCCGTCGTCGGACATCCGCACCCTGAGGTTCACCTGGTCCCCGCAAGTCGGGTTGACCTGGAAAGATTCGCCGTCGAAGGGGTCGAGTTCGCCCTCGCCGCGCCGTTCGTGGGCGGCGTCGAGGATGATCTGCTGGTACATCTGATCGAGGTCGTTCATCTCTCCTCCACGCAAGAGTCGTTCATCCCTGCTCCACGCCGAAAAATGGGCGGACTTTCTTCAAGGCCTCCAGGAAGGCGTCGACGTCGGCGTCGTCGTTGTACGGCCCCAGGGAGGCCCTGGACGAGGCAAAAACGCCGAAATGCCGGTGTATGGGCTGCGCGCAGTGGTGCCCCGTGCGCACCGCCACGCCGTCGGCGTCGAGAACCTGCCCGACGTCGTGGGGATGCACCCCGTCGACCGAAAAGGAGACGGCCCCCGTGCGGTCGACGGCCTCGCGCGGGCCGAGCACCCGGACTCCCGCGATGTCCGCCATGCCGGCCAGCATGCGCTCCGTCAGCTTCTTTTCGTGCGCCGCCACGCGGCCCATCCCGGCGGCGGCGAGGTACTCGGCCGCGGCGCCCATGCCGACTGCCTCGGCCACCGGCTGGGTCCCGGCCTCGAAACGCTCGGGCGGCTGGGCGTAAGTCGCCCCGTCCATCTCGACCACCTCGATCATCGACCCGCCGAATTGGTACGGCGGCATCGCTTCGAGGAGCTCGCGCCTGCCGTAGAGCGCCCCGACCCCGGTGGGGCCCAGCATTTTGTGGCCCGAGAAGGCGGCGAAATCGACGTCGAGGGCCTTGAGGTCCACGGGCATATGCGGAACCGACTGGCAGGCGTCGAGCACCGTCAGGGCCCCTGCCTCGCGGGCCGCAGCGACGACGGCCTCGACGGGCGCGACCGCCCCGGTGACGTTCGAAACGTGGGCGAAGGCCACGAGCTTGGTCGATCCGTCGATCACGGAGAGCGTCTCCAAGTCGATGCGCCCGTCCGAATCGCAGTCGAGCCACCTGAGCTCGGCCCCCGTCCGTCTGCACAACTCCTGCCAGGGCACGAGGTTGGCGTGGTGCTCGGCCCTCGTGACCACCACGCTGTCGCCCGGCCCGGCGCTCAGCCTCCCCTGCAGCGCGGACGCGCCCACGGAGGGCCCACGGCCGGCCGAAACATTCGACATCGCGTAGGCGAGGAGGTTGATCGACTGGGTCGTCCCCGAGGTCCAGACGAGCTCGCCGGGGTCGGCCCCGACGAATCGAGCGACCTTATCGCGCGCGTCCTCGAATGCGGCGCTCGCCTCCTCTGCGAGAAGGTGCGATCCGCGTTTGACCGCCCCATTTTTGGCCACGGACATCTCCTCAACGGCGTCGAGGACGGCCCTCGGTTTGAGGGAAGTCGCCCCCGAATCGAGGTAGACGAGCCGGTTCCCCCCGCGCGCCGGGCGCGCGAGGGTCGGGAAATCCGTCCGCGGAACCGGGCTCGCCACGTCAGGCCTCGATGTACTCGTCGTAGCCGCGCTCTTCGAGCTCGTCGGCCAGCTCGGGACCGCCCGTCACGACGATCTTGCCCTTCGCGAAAACGTGGACGAAATCGGGCTTGATGTAGCGAAGGATCCGCGAGTAGTGGGTGATGAGCAGGATCGAGTTGCCCGTCCGCTCGTGGACCCGGTTGACGCCCTCGGACACGACGCGCAGGGCGTCGACGTCGAGGCCGGAGTCGGTCTCGTCGAGGATCGCAACCTTCGGTTCGAGCAGCTCCATTTGGAGGACCTCCGTGCGCTTCTTCTCGCCGCCGGAGAAGCCGACGTTGAGGTCGCGCTTGACGAAGTCGGGCGAGACCTTGAGGGCCTCGGTCGCCTCGCGCACGCGCTTCGTCCACTCGCGCAGCTTGGGGGCTTCGCCGTCGATCGCCGTCTTGGCCGTGCGAAGGAAGTTCGTCACGGAAACGCCCGGCACTTCGACCGGGTACTGCATCGCGAGGAAGAGGCCCGCCTGGGCGCGCTCGTCCGGCGTCATGTCGGTGATCTCTTCGCCGTCGAGGAAGACCTGCCCCTCTGTAATGCAGTACTTGGGATGGCCCGCGAGCGCGTAGGCCGTGGTGGATTTGCCCGAGCCGTTCGGGCCCATGATCGCATGGATCTCGCCGTCGCCGATGCTCAGATCGACGCCGTGGAGGATGGGCTTCATTCCGTCGGTTGTCTCGACCGAGGCGTGAAGGTTGCGAATCTCAAGGGTTGGCACTTTTGTCTCCTAGGAGGCGGCGTCGACGTCGACCAAAACGTCGTCGCCTTCTATTTCAATGGCGTATACGGGGACCGGCTTGGTCGCCGGCAAGGTGAGCGCCTTTCCGCTCCTGATGTCGAACAGCGCGCCGTGCTTCCAGCATTCGATCTCGCCCTCGTCGACGTCGCCCTCGGCGAGGGAGTAGTCGTCGTGGGAGCAGGTGTCGCCGATGGCGTGCCACGTTCCGTCGGAATCGCGGACCACCGCCACCGCCACCTGTTCGCCTCCGGCCGATCTCATCTCCACCTGGAGCGCTCCGGCGGCGGCGACGTCGCCCACGGAGCAGGCGCGCGCGTAGCTCATTCGGCGTCCCTGGAAGCCTGGGCGAGGTCGAGCTCGCGCTCGATGGCGGCCATGAGCTTGGCTTGGACGGATTCGACTCCGATCGACTCGACGAGCTCGGCGAAGAATCCGCGCACGACGAGCCTCCTGGCGACGTCTTCGGGCACTCCCCGCGCGCGCAGGTAGAACAGCTGCTCCTCGTCGAAGCGGCCGGTCGCCGAAGCGTGGCCTGCCCCGGCGATCTCCCCCGTCTCGATCTCGAGGTTCGGCACAGAGTCGGCCTTGCCGCCCTTGGTGAGCACGAGATTGCGGTTGAGCTCGTAGGTGTCGGTGTTCTTGGCGGTCGGGCGGATGAGCACGTCGCCGATCCACACCGAATGCGCGTCCTCGCCCTGCAGGGCGCCCTTGTACGTGGCGCGCGAAACGCAGTTGGGCGGGTTGTGGTCGACGAAGAGCCGATGCTCGTGGTGCTCGCCGCCCTCGGTGATGTAGGCGCCCAGAAGTTCGACGTCGCCGCCCTCGCCCGCAAACTCGGAGCTCGTGGCGACGCGCACCGCGTCCCCGCCCAGGGTGACGACGATGTGGCGCACCTTGGCGTCGCGCCCCACGCGAATTCGCTGATGGGAGACGTGCCTGGCGCTGCGCTCGGCCTCCTGAACCGAGACGACCGTGAGCTCGCTGCGGTCCTTGGCCTCGATTTCGACGGTCTCGGCAAGGTCGCCGCCGCCGGCGTGCTCGATCACCACCGTGCCCTTGGCCCCTTCCTCCGCGAGGCCGCGCAGCCGGCCGACGCTCATCCCTTCGGGGGCGTCGATGGCGATCATCGTGTCAGGAGCCTCGCCCGCGACCGTCACGACGTGGACTCGCTCGGCCGCTTGCCAGGCCAGCGCGCCCGTGCGGTCCTCCGGCTTTCCGACGAGCCCGACGCGCTCGTCCTCGCGGGAGATGGATTCGACCGAGCCCGCCGAGACGAGAACCTCGGCCTGAGCCGCGTCGAGCGTCTCAAAGAAGGGGGCGAGCCGCTTCATCGGTGTGAAGCGCCACTCCTCCTCTTCCCCGGTGGGAACCTCGAAATCGGCCGGATCGAAAGAGCAGAGCCTGTCCGCCCGCGACGACCCCGTTCCCTCGCCGACGCCCTCGCTTTCGAGGACGGCTTTCGAATGGTCAGTGGACAGCGTGTCGCTCATCAGCCGACGCTCCCTTCCATCTGGAGCTCGATCAGCCTGTTGAGCTCGAGGGCGTATTCCATGGGCAGCTCGCGGGCGATGGGCTCGACGAAGCCCCGCACGACCATCGCCATGGCCTCTTCCTCCGAAAGCCCGCGCTGCTGCAGGTAGAAAAGCTGGTCTTCGGAGACCTTGGAGACCGTCGCCTCGTGCCCCATTTCGACGTCGTCTGTGCGAACGTCCACGTAAGGGTACGTGTCGGTGCGCGAAATGTCGTCGACGAGCAGCGCGTCGCACACCACGGAGGACTTCGACCCCTGCGCCTCCTCGCCGATCTGGACGAGTCCGCGGTAGGACGAGCGTCCGCCGCCTCGGGAAATCGACTTCGAGACGATCGACGACGTCGTGCGCGGGGCGAGGTGGATCATCTTCGCGCCCGTGTCCTGATGCTGGTCGGGGCCGGCGAAGGCCGCCGAAAGCGCCTCCCCGTGGGCGTGCTCGCCCAGCAAAACGCAGCTCGGGTACTTCATGTTGACCCGCGAGCCGATGTTCCCGTCGACCCATTCCATCGTGGCGCCTGCGGCGACGGCCGCGCGCTGGGTCACGAGGTTGAGGACGTTGTTCGACCAGTTCTGGATCGTCGTGTAGCGCACGTGGGCGTCTTTTTTGACGATGATCTCGACGATGGCCGAATGGAGGGAGTCCGATTGGTAGATGGGGGCCGTGCATCCTTCGACGTAGTGGACGTAGGAGCCCTCGTCGGCGATGATGAGCGTGCGCTCGAACTGCCCCATCGACTCGGTGTTGATCCTGAAATACGCTTGGAGCGGGATGTCCACGCGCACGCCTTTGGGGACGTAGATGAACGATCCGCCGGACCACACCGCCGTGTTGAGCGAAGCGAACTTGTTGTCCCCCGCAGGGACCACGGTGCCGAAATGCTCTCGGAACAGGTCGGGGCACTGCTTGAGCGCCGAGTCCGTGTCCAGGAAGACGACGCCCTGCGACTCCAGGTCATCGCGAATCTGGTTGTAGACGACCTCGGATTCGTACTGGGCGGCAACCCCCGCTACGAGCCTGGCCTTCTCTGCCTCGGGAATTCCCAGACGGTCGTACGTGTTCTTGATGTCTTCTGGCAGTTCGTCCCAAGAAGCGGCCGGTTTGTCGGTCGAGCGCACGAAGTACTTGTATTCGTCGAAGTCGATGAACGACAGGTCGGGCCCCCACGCAGGCATCGGCCGACGTTCGAAGAGCCGCAGAGCCTTGAGGCGGTTCTTGAGCATCCACTCGGGCTCGTTCTTCACCGAGGAAATGTAGCGCACCACGTCCTCGTCCAAACCGCGCCGCGCATTGCGGCCCGCTTCGTCGGAGTCGTGCCAACCGTAGTTGTATTTTTGGCCGAGCGCGTCAATGGTTTGCTGCTGCTCCTGAATCGCTTCGGCCACCGCGGCTTCATGCCGGGTTTGTGTCATGTGTTTCCTTCCTGACTTCGGCCTCGCGGATCCGCGAAACCAGGGGTATCGTCAGCGTGCACACGTGCTCTCCGCCGGCCAGGGTCGCGAGCCTTTGGACGTGTACGTTGAGCAGACGATGGAACGCTTGAGTCTCCGCCTCGCACATGACGGGGAAGGACGATGCGACATCGTGTATCGGGCAGTGGCCCTGACACAGCTGAAGCGTCATATCCCCCGGGCCGCGCCGAACGCTGGCCGCATAGCCGTCTCGAGTGAGTGCGTTTGCGAGAGCGGCGGCCCGAGCCTCTGGATCGGGCCCGGCCTCGTCGACGATGCCGGTGTAGCGAGCCTCAAGCTCGTCGATCCTTTGGGAGGCGAAGGCGTTCACGCCCTCGTCGCCCAAGGAGTCCCTTAAAAACGAAAGAACCTGATTGGCCACGTCCGCGTAGGAGTCGCCGAAAGTCGCCTGCCCGAGCGACGTGGCGACATAGCGGCGGGACGGGCGCCCGCGCCTGGCCGGACGGGAGGCGGCGCCCGTATACTCGACGATCTGCCCGTCCGTCTCCAATTGGGTGAGGTGCCTGCGCACCGCTGCGGAGGTGAGGACCAGCATCGAGGCCAGTTCGGCGGACGTTATCGGCCCGCGTTCGATGATGAGTCTGAGTATGTTGTCGCGCGTGCTGACGTCGGCGTCGGGCTTGACGGCCATCGTTCCCCCTCTCCTGAGCAGTGTAATACGCAAAACGCGACTTGTCTTAATAAGTTTAGGACTTCAGTCGCAATCTTTCCACGTCGCCGCGGCGCGCGTTTATGGAGCCCGGCCACATTTCGCCTGCGGGCGAAAGCCGGGAACGTCGAAGCCTGCGCCGCGCGTGCCGAAAGCTGAAACCGTTGCCCGCCGAGGGAGCCGGTTCTAGCCTTTGAGGAGGGACTGGACGGCCAGGACTCCGACGACGAGGGTCGGGCTGGCCAAGGCTCCTTCACGGACGGCGGCGGCGACGTCGCTCAACGCCCGCCATTCCATCTCGATCTCCGCCTCTTCGTCCTGCCTGACGAAATCGGTCTCCACGCTCGTCAGCCCTCGCGCCAGGTAGACGGTCAACAACTCGTCGGAGCATCCCGGGGACGTGTAGAAACGCGCGAGGAACTCGTATTCGGCGGCCGCCATCCCAGTTTCCTCCGCCAATTCGCGCTGGGCGGCCCGCATGGGATCCTCCCCCGGCTTGTCGATCAGCCCCGCGGGGATC
>NZ_DBHHEV010000027.1:11636-24917 GCF_057238965.1 Peptidiphaga sp. | reverse complement strand
AGAAGAAGATCGAACTCACGTCCTTCGTGAGGGTGTGCTTGGCCAGTTCCTTGCCCCCCGATTCGACGACGGTGACGGTGGTCTGCGCCTTGACCGCGGCGTCGACCTTGATCGCCGTCTGAGACGAGCCCGACGACGGCGTTTCGTCCATGCCCGAGGGGCCCGCGGCGAACAGGGTGCCGCCGTCGATTTCAAGGCCGGTCTCGGCGTCGAGCGAGGCCGCACGCGTGTCGGTGGGGCCGTAGATCGTCATCTTTCCCCCGCCGATGTAGGCGGCGCCGTTGGAGTCGAAGCCGTCGCCTCCGGTGTCCAGACGCCACTCGCCCCCGGAGACGGAGAGCCAGGGCCTGACGCCGGTGGCGTTGATGCCGTCGTCGGTCGTTTTGACGTCGGCCTTGCCCCCCGCAAGGAGGACGTGGGCCGCCTCGATGCCCTCCTTGGAGCCCGCAATCTTGATATTGCCGCCGGCGATGACAATCTCGGTTTTCGCGTTCACGGCGTTGGACGAACCGCCGTTGATCGTCAGGTCGCCGCCCGTGACGAGCACGTATCCGCGGCCCGACTTGGTCTCGTTTTCAGACTTGATGCCGTTGCCCTTGCCGTTGACGTCGAGCGAGCCGCCGGCTATGACCACGTAGTCCTGGCCGCGCACGGCGTCGTCGGGGGCGCTGACGCTGATCTTCCCGCCGGTCACGACGAGGCCGTCGGAGCTGGAGATGCCGTCATTGGCGTTCCCGGTGACCTTGAGCTCGCCCTTGCCGCCGACGGTGAGGTCCGCGGACGACGCGAGGGCGGCCGACGGCCCCTTCGCATTGCCGGCGTAGCTCGACGTGTCGGACAGGCTGTTGGAGGTGCCTTCTGCGGCGATGACGACCGCTTCGTCGGCCGTCTTCACCCGAATGGCCGAGTCCTTGGACGAGGAGATGTTGGCGTTCTTAAGGACGATTTTCACCTTCGCCGTGTCCGGCGCCTCGACCGTGACCGTCCCGTTGAAGGAGCCTGAGAGCACGTAGGTGCCGTCCTGCTTGATGGTCACGGAGTCCTGCGTCGCGCTCGCGCCCTTGCCCGAAACCTTCGGCGTGCCGTCGAGCTGGATCGTCGTCGCGGAGGACTCCTTGTAATCGGCGTCGTTGGAATCGGCGTGCGGTTTTTGGTTCTCCGCCATGACCGCCTCGGGAGTGGCCCCGTTCGGCTTGACGGAGGACGCGTAAATGTCGCCTCCCGTGGGGACTTTCTTTCCCGAAACGTTGCGCAGCGAATCGAGGATCTTCAATCCGTCGGTCTCGCCAGAGCCCACAATCGACGACCCCTTGGACGTCGATTTCGTTCCGTCCGGGTCCGACTTCCCGTCGCCGCAGCCGGCCAGGGCAAGGCCCCCGACGGCGAGGACCGCCGCCGCGTGTCTATGAATTTTCCCAGTCATCGGATAGCTATCTCCTTATTCCTAGTTTGGTCATTGTCGAATGCCAGCGGTTGGCTGGCAGCTCGGGATGGACGATTGCCGTGCCAATGGCGTATTTGGACACTCGGGACGGCCGTATGCCGCGGGACCACAGCCACCGGTCGACGTCGGATGTGCGTCCGCTGGATTTGGTTTCGACGACCACTTCGGGAAACTCGAACCCGGAGTCCTCTCCGGGGCCCGCAAGCACGAGGCCCCGGTCGATCGTCAACCTGGAATCGTCAGGGAGGCAGACCGTCGAGCGCCGGTAGTACGAGCGGCTCGACGGCACAAGGCTCGCCAGGGTTCTGAGCCCCTCCCTGTGAGTCGCCGTGACGCCGCGGCCGACGAGAAGCTTGGCCGCCCAAGGGAGCACCTCCGAACGCGTGAGCGGTTCGGCGGGGTCTCCGCGGTAGAAACAGTCCTTCGAGCGGACGTCTTCCAGCCGCAGACGGTCTTTGACGTTTTGGCCTCGCCCGGACCGGGTCTTGAGCTCCATGAAATGCAGCCCCGAATCGAGGTAGATCCGAGAACGGAGTTTGAAACGCCGACGGCGCTTGGTGGCGGCCGCGCGATAGAGGGCAAAGTCCAGTGTGTCGTAGTAATCCGAGAGGTAGCTGAAGGTCTGAAGCCCGTCGATCGTCAATGCGCAGGCACCGATGTCGCACAGAAAGCCGACCATCTCGGCGACCGTCCTGTCTGGAACGAGGTACTTGCGGTCGGTTCGTTTGAGCAGCTCGGCCCGTGCAGACAGCTCATGGAGAGAGATCTCCGGCAAGCCGAGCAGCTCGAATCCGTCCCTCTTCGGACTCGACTTGGCCTCTGCTTCGCTCGCACCCGTCATAGACATCACCGCCATCAGGCTGCCCTCAACGACTTCGTCTCCCGGATCTGGGCCCGCCCCTTCGAGCAGCGGACGTCGACCATGGTGGAGTCATTGACGTAATCGAGCCTGACGATGCTCACTTCGCGCACTTTCATGTCGGTGCGACGTTCAATGTACCGCGCAAGCTCTTCCGGATTGGAAAGGGCCCTGTCCACGACCAGCGTCATGTGGCTCGAACCCGTCATCACAAGCTTCGAATCGGCCACCGCGAGGGCGAAGATGATCGCGGCGATGAGCAGCGCCGCGATGCGGAGGGACATGCCTTCGCCCATTCCGCCGATGAGCCCGATGGCGAGGGCGGCGAAGTAATATGCAACCTCGACCTGGCTCAGCTCGGTCGAGCGCAGGCGGATGATCGAGAGTACGCCGAATAGGCCGAGCCCCAGCCCCGCGCCCACAGTCGCCGTGGACAAAGCCGTGGTCACGGCGAAAACTCCGATGTTGACGCCCAGAAGGGCGACGGCCAAGTCTTTGCGCCGGTGTCGTGGATAGTACAGCGCAAACGCCAATGCCCCGATCGCTGTAAGGTCGACGGCGAAAAGGGGATAGTTCATGGTTATCTCCTGTCGTGGTCTTTCATCGCCGCCCCTCGCGAGGCGGAGGCCGGACCCAGAAGCTTGCGTGGTTGTCTTCTGCGGTTTGCCGCGACGCCCGACGCCGTCGTCGAACGGCTCAGGCTTCTCGTTGCTTGACCCTTTCCGAACTCGCGACGGGTGCGCGCAAAGACGGTTTACGTTGCGGCGACCGCTGAAGGTGGGAACGAAAGCCGCACGCCTCGGATCCGGCATGGTCGCAATGCGATGAAGTTATTTGAGTTGTGGAAGTGTGGACCGCTTCAATCCAGATAAAAACAGCGTGCCAGAGATCGACTTCGTTTTCTAGTGTTTGCGACACACTGAGTTTGCGCAGGCGAATCGGCGGTTCTTCCCCGACGGCCAGTATTCATTGATACTTCGACAATTTAGAGGTTGATTTCGACATGAGCGAAAAAACCGATGTCGCCGATTTGCGACACGGCTGTCGCTGGCGGCCTGACGCACCGGGCCTGTCTGAGTTTCGGGCAGGCCCGAGGATGCAGGCTCGCTTGGAGCCGTCAGGACGCAAAAGCGTTGCGCATGAGCGCAAGCGCGGGCTGAATCGAACAGTATCTCAACTTTGCCCTTAGGGGGCTTCACGCTACTATGAATTTGCACTTCGAGGCCGCTCGCGCCGGCGGGCATCAGGTGCTGTCCGAGTCGCCACAAGACCGGAAACATCGAGAGAAAGGAGAACGATGTCGTTGCCAAACGAAGAACCAGAACAGAAGTCGTCGCCAAACGAGAGCCCACAGGCGGGCGGCCAAGGCCTTCCACAGCCGCAGACGCCTAGTTTCCCACAGAACCAGGGGGCTTTCTCACAAAACCAAGTACAGGCGCCGCATTCGGCGGCCTACGGAAGCCGCCAGCCGGTCGCCAGCGGGATGAACCCTCTGGCAATCGCCTCGCTGGCGTGCAGCATTCTAGGCATCGTGACCGCCTTGCTCGGAATCCCCGCCCTGGCCCTCCTCCTGCCCATAGCGGGCGTCATCCTCGGGCACGTCGCTCTCAACGACATTCGAAAGACGGGCAAAGGAGGCAAGCCCGAAGCCATTGCCGGCACGGTCATCGGCTACATTACGGTCATTCTCGCCGCGCTCGTAATCACGGTTTTAAAAGGAATCGCGGACATACTCGGATGAATCCCACGCGGCGTCGGAGGTGCGAACCGCCCGGCGCCCTCACGGCAGTCCGGTTCGGCGCACTTGCACCGCCGCGTCCGGGCAATCAAGATTCGCAATCGGTGCGGGGCCCAGAACGGCACTCTGGGCCCCGCACCGCATTTCCCGCAGGCCGCACCCAACCCACACGCGTCCGAAACCGCCACGGGTTCCAACCAACGCATTCCCGCCTTTCGCGAGACTCGTCACGGGGCACGCCGTGAATGCCCTCGTCGCCCTTGTGGCGAGCGGCATACACGCATATCATCGTCCTGACAACATTTCCGCGCGGCAAGGACAGGAACCCCCTGCCTCCGGGACGGAATCAAGCGACGCAGCGACAGCGGCGCCAAACGAAAGCCCTGTTCTCATCGGCAAGTCAGCCGAGGGAGGCGAGCCAAGGCCAAAAAGGGACGATCGGTTGAATAAAGACGGCGTCACGATGACCGTTTGCGGCATAGCTGCACAAGTAACAGAATTCAAAAACCACAAACATATAACCAAAATTAAGAAATCAAAAATAAGGATTTCACTATGTCAGTTCCAAACGAATGGAATTCAGAGGCAGATAAAAACAGCGAATCCTTTTCTTCGTACGAAGAGAGAAGCAACGGGACCGACTCGGAGATTCATACCCAGAGCTGGGCTGATCTGTCTCAAAGTCCCCAAATGCAAGATCAATACATCCAAGACATTCAAATGCCTATCCAGGATGTATATAGACAGATTCCGCCCCCTTATGGCCCCGCCACCGACAGCCATTGGCCTGCCCATGACGGCTACGAACAAGCTCAGGGGCCGCACACGGGCCACTGGTCGAATTTCCCCTACGGCACGGCGCCGCAGCCTTGTCAACAATGGGGGTTCGGCCCGCCGCCCTCACAGAAAACGAGCTCGCTCGCCATCTGCTCGCTCGTCTTCAGCATATGCGGATGGATAGTTGCCTGGCTCGTCTTCCTGCCCGCAGGAATCGTCTGCGGGCACTGTGCGCTGCACTCCGTCCGAAAAACCGGCGAGTCGGGAGAGGGCATGGCCCGCGCAGGCTTGACACTGGGGTACCTAGGGCTCGTCGTCACGCCGCTTCTTCTCAAATGGACATACTTCCAGTAGGGGCAACGCCGAAATAGACATACTTCCAGTAGGGGCAACGCCGAGGAAATAGACGCCGAATTGAGCGATGCGGCCTCGCCCCGCAGTGCGAGCGCCGCGGCGAACCATCTCGTGCATTTCCTCCTCAGGCGTGCGCGCGCTATTCTGAATCAAGCTCGGACGGCGATCACGCTCCCAGCCTTTCCGGCCGCGGTCTATTCGTCGAACGATCACGGCATTTGGGAGAAAGGACATCGATGTCGGCGCCCCACGACGTTAACCCCGCGCAATCGTCTCAGGTCCCCGATTCTGCCGCTGAGCAAGCAGCCTCGGCCGTGGACCAGTCAGCCTCCGCTGCCGAGCAAGACGAGTTTCCTCAAGGTCAAGCCCCTCAAACACCGGTTCGCGGAGGCCCCCAGCCTGCCGTCCCGAGAAATCCCTTTGCAACGGCGTCGCTGACGTTCAGCCTTCTGAGCCTCGGAGCCGTCGCGAACATGTTCGCGTATCTGATAAATTTTTCCCTCGGCTTCGTTTTTCCCATGCTTGTCTCTATATTGGGGATAATCGCCGGCCACGCCGCACTGAGCAACGGCCGAAAGACAGGCAACACACGCAAGGCCTTCGGCTGCACGGCCCTCGCCTACGTCGCAGCCGCCCTCGCGATAGCCTTGGCCGCCCTCTTGACATACCTGTTCTCCGACGGTCTTCCATGAGACGCACGAGGCCGACGGCGCCGACCGGCTCGCGCCCTCTCGACGGTCCTTCAATCGCCCAAGTCCTCAGCAGCCCGAGTTCTTGGTAACCCGAGTCCTCAGCAGCTCAAGTTCTTGGCAATCTGGGTTCTTGGTAATCTAGATTCGCGGTCGATGGGCGGCTGTCGAAGCCGACCGGAACGCCGTTCCGGGCCGTGCATTGCGCTCGCCGCAGGCGCCTGAAACCGCATCGATGCTTCAACGACCAGGAGAAAGGCGTGCAGGTGGCCAGAGAATTCGACTTCGATTCGTTCATTGACCGCGAGAACACGGAGTCGTTGAAATGGGACGCCCGGGAGCGCCGCGGGTACCCCGAGACGGTTTTGCCCATGTGGGTTGCGGACATGGACCATCGGACGGCCCCCGCCATCGTCCAGGCGCTTCACGATCGCGTCGCCCATGGAATCTTCGGGTACACGAGCCCGGACGCATCCTATTTCGAGACGGTCGCCGCCTGGCAGTCCCGCCGCTTCGGGTGGGACGTCGACCCGATGTCGATCGTCGCCACAGGGGGCGTGATCCCGGCTCTGACATACGCCGTCAGGGCGTTCACGGAGCCCGGCGACCGCGTGGTCATCGAGGAGCCCGTCTACTATCCTTTTCGGTCAATCGTCGAAAACAACGGCCGCATCGCGGTCAACGCGCCTCTCGCGCGCAATGGGGAGGGGCGATACGTTCGCGATCTCGCCGCCCTCGAGGCGACGTTCGTCGATTCCGGCGCCCGGACGATGATCCTGTGCAACCCCCACAATCCGGTCGGCCGGGTGTGGACCCGCGAGGAGCTGCTCGGACTCGCCGACCTCGCCGCAAAACTCGACGTCATCGTCCTCTCGGACGAGATCCACGCCGATCTGACCTATCCGGGCATCCGCACGACGCCGTTCTCCTCCCTGCCGGGAATGTCGAATCGAACGGCGACATTCACGTCGCCGTCGAAGTCCTTCAACCTCGCCGGGCTCCAACTCGCCAACATCGTCGTCCCCGACCGGAAGCGGCGGCAGGATTTCATCCGCGAGTCGAACGCCGCAGGCTACAGCGAACCAAACGCCCTCGGCCTCGCCGCATGCCGCGCCGCCTACGAGGAGGGCGAGGAATGGCTCGACGCCTTCCGAGAGCACATGGCTGAAAACCTGGAGTTTCTGGCGGCGGCGCTCGAGGGAATCGACGGGATCGAGCTCGTCGAGCCCGAGGGCACATACCTTCCCTGGCTTGACTGCCGCGAGCTGATCCGCAATCTCGGGATCGAGGCGGGCGAGCTTGACGAGTTCATGGTCAACGAAGCGGACCTTTGGCTCGACGACGGCGCCATCTTCGGAGACGAAGGCCTCGGGTATACCCGCATCAACATCGCCTGCCCGCGGAGCACGCTGAAGGAGGCGGTCGATCGGCTCAGGCGCGCCGTCGAAGCGCAATCGGTGTCCGACGACGAGCCCGCTTCGACTCCGGCGACGGCCACATTCGAAACGGCGCCGATCGACTCTGCGGAGCCGATCGACACGGAGGCGTCAGCCGGTCCTGAGACTTCGGACGATTCCGGAGCTTCGGCCGGCTCGGCATCGTCAACCGACTCTCAGTCCCCAGGCGATTCTCAGGAAGCTTCGCGGGCCCGGCAGAACGAGGCCGCCGAGCGGACGGAGGGGGATTCGTGAGCGTCCGCGACGAAGCCTCCGGCCGCGAAAGGGCCTCCCGCCGCGCCGAGACGGTTCTGGCGCATATCGGCACGTCGAGCGACCCCGGCACCGGCGCGCTGACCACGCCCATCTACCTTTCCACGGCCTACGCCCACCCGGGACTGGGCGCCTCGACGGGATACGACTACACCCGCACGGCCAACCCGACCCGCGACGTCCTGCAAAGCGCGCTCGCGCAGATCGAAGGCGGCACAGCGGGATTCGCGACGTCGTCGGGCATGGCGGCGGCCGAGCTGGTCGTCTCTTTAGCGGCCCCTGGCTCGCGTATCGTCGCCGCCGAAGACATCTACGGCGGAACGTTTCGTTA
This sequence comes from Peptidiphaga sp., assembly GCF_057238965.1. NCBI lineage: Bacteria > Bacillati > Actinomycetota > Actinomycetes > Actinomycetales > Actinomycetaceae > Peptidiphaga > Peptidiphaga sp. The sequence continues at coordinate 17,016 of NZ_DBHHEV010000027.1, read as the reverse complement.
TTTCGACGAGCTTGCCAGGACCGGCGTCTACGACGTGGATTTCGCCATGGGCGAACAAGGCTTGTGCGACGCCCTGGCCAAGCCGGCAGACCTCGTCTTCATCGAGACGCCCACCAACCCGATGATGGTCGAAATCGACATTGAACGAATCGTCGATCTGGGCCATCGGGCAGGCGCGGTCGTGGCCGTAGACAACACCTTCTACACGCCGATCTTTCAAAGGCCTTTGGAATCGGGGGCCGACGTCGTCCTTCACTCCGCCACGAAGTACCTGGGCGGGCACAACGACGTCTTGGCGGGCGCCGTGATCGTCTCCCGCGAGGACCTCGCCGAGAAACTTGCCGTCCGCCTCAACATGACGGGCGCAACCCTCAGCCCCTTCGACAGCTGGTTGCTCATGCGCGGAATGAAGACGCTCGCCCTGCGCATGGAGCGCCACCAGGACAACGCGCGAAAAGTCGCGGCCGCCCTCGAAGAGAGCCCCCTCATCGACCGCGTGCTCTACACCGGCAGGGGCGGAATGCTGAGCTTCGTCCCGAACGAGTCCGTGGACATGCCGAAGGTCCTCGAATCGGTGCGCATCTTCACCTTCGCCGAATCCCTCGGCGGCGTCGAATCGCTCATCACATGCCCTGCCGTCCAGACGCACGCAGACGTCCCGCGGGAGAGGCGAATGGGCTACGGGCTGACAGACGACCTGCTCCGCCTGAGCGTCGGCCTAGAGCATTGGCGGGACCTCGTCGACGACCTCCTCGGAGCGCTCGAGGTCAGCATTCGACGACGTTGACGGCCAAGCCCCCGCGGCTGGTCTCCTTGTACTTGGAGAGCATGTCCTCTCCCGTTTGGCGCATGGTCTCGATGACGGCGTCAAAGGAGACTGCGTGCCGCCCGTCGCCCCACAGCGCCATTCGCGCGGCGTTGATCGCCTTCACCGCGGCGATGGCGTTTCGCTCGATGCAGGGGATCTGGACGAGCCCGCCCACCGGGTCGCACGTCAGCCCCAGGCAGTGCTCCATGGCGATCTCCGCAGCGTTCTCCACCTGCCGCGGCTCGCCGCCCAGAGCCTCGGCGAGGCCAGCCGCCGCCATCGCGCAGGCCGATCCGATTTCTCCCTGGCATCCGACCTCGGCGCCCGCGATCGAAGCGTTCGTCTTGATGAGGCCGCCGACGGCCGACGCCGTCAACAAGAACCGGCGCACACATTCGGCAGAGCCGCCCCTGCGGCGTATGTAGTAGGCCAGCACCGCCGGAATCACGCCGGCCGCCCCGTTGGTCGGCGCGGTCACCACGCGGTGGCCCGCGGCGTTCTCTTCGTTGACCGCGAGCGCGTAGAGGTTGATCCAGTCCATTCCGGCCAGCTCGTCGCCGTCGTCCGAGGCCTGCCGGGCGCGCAGGTCGGCCAGAAGCCGAGGGGCGCGCCTGCGCACTTTGAGGATTCCAGGCAGCAGCCCCGTCGTCGTGCAACCGGCTTCGATGCTCTCGCGCATCGCGGCGACGATCCCGTCGAGGGCCGCCCGCAGCTCGTCTTCGCCCATGAGCGCGAGCTCGTTGGCTTTGACGACGTCGGAGATCCTCAGCCCCTCGCGCTCGCAGTGGCCAAGCAACTGGGCAGCGCTCGAATACGGATACGGGGGCGGGGAGGCCGCCGGGCAGTCCCAGGCTGCGGCGAGCGGGCGCGCCTCGGAGGCCCTTTCGGCGTCGCCGCACTCTTCCATGACGAATCCGCCGCCCACCGAATAGTATGTGCGCTCGCCGAGGACCGCCCCGTCTTCGGCGAAGGCGCGGACAGTGAGAGCGTTGACATGGAAGGGAAGGATCTTTCCCGGGAGGAAGAGAATGTCGCGTTCGGCTGCGAATCCGACCTCCCCCGCTCCGGCCACGCTCAGCAGGCCGGTGCGTTCGACGTCGCCCATGATGGCGTCGACGACGTCAATCGGCACGCTCTCGGGAGAATGGCCGGCGAGGCCGAGCATGACGGCCCTGTCCGTCGAATGGCCTTTTCCCGTGGCGCCCAGGGATCCCATGAGCTCGACGACGATGCGTCCGAGCCTCGCCTGCGCGGGGATTTTCAGATGTTCGGCAAAGTGCAGGCCCGCCCTCATAGGGCCGACCGTGTGAGAGGAGGAAGGGCCGATTCCCACGCGAAACATGTCCCGGACGGACAGCGGGCGGGAAGCCTCTTCGGCGGAAATCTGGCCCGAGACGACCGCGGCCGGGCCGTCGGGCAGACCGTGAAGCGGAGCCATTGCATTCCTTCCAATCGACGTGCGACACGCCGCTGCGGTGCGGACGTGTCACGCCCGTGGGCCTACCGGCGGAACCGACGCCGACGGGTACCCATGGGCTGACGCAAGCAACTACAATGCTACCGGGACAGGCCTTCGCATCCCCACCGGAACTCCACGTCCCCATTGGGAGCTTCCACTTCACTGCACAGTGCAAACAATCGAGAGAGAGCCGCAGGAGCGATGAGAGACTATTCGAACACGCTGCGCGATGCGGGGCTGCGCGTCACGGAGCCGCGTTTGGCCCTTCTGCGCACAGCGCAAAAGGGCGGGCATTCCAGCGTCGAGGCCCTGCGGCAGGGGGTCATCGACCAGATCGGCTCGGTTTCCGTCCAGGCCGTCTACGACATCGTCCACGCTCTGACGACGGCGGGATTGCTGCGAGAGGTTCGTTCGGCGGGAACCGTCACCTATTACGAGATCAACCGGAACGACAATCACCATCACGCCATCTGCCGGTCGTGCGGGAGGATTGAAGACGTTCCTTGTGCAAAAGGAGAGAAGCCCTGCCTTCACGCTTCTCACACTCACGGATACACAATCAACGAGGCGGAGGTCATTTATCACGGCTACTGCCCGGATTGCCAGGCAAAACAAAGGAAATAGCAAATTCGCGGATCCGTTCTCGCGCAGAGCAAGCGGGCGGCGATCCACGCATCGCCGCCCGCCAATGCTTCGGCCTGAAGGGATTCTCGCCATGCCGAGAAAACCGAAGCTATTCTCTTGTACGAGGCGCATGTCCTTCGCCCCGGCGGCGGGTCCGGGTCCACGAAATCCCGGGGTGTCCGCCTGTGCTTCCATCCTGCCCAGCCTTTCTGAGCCAACCATGAGGCGACCCTGAGAAAATCCGGGGTGCGATTGTTTCTAAAGTTGACGACCACGCCCGGCAAGAGCCGGTCACAACCGAAAGAATCCGACGCATCCCTCAACGATTGAACTTTCACGCCAACGCACCGTCTCACAAAATGAGAAACACCGACCAGTTTTTTCAATGCCTTCCACCATATACGATGTCGTATGTAACATAATGGTAGACGCTGGCCGCAAGAAGCGTCGGCATTTTCAACGCTTGCCTGACCAGAGGAGAATCCGATGCCCGATCAACGAGAACGAATGAACGTAGAGTCCTTCAATTTAGACCATCGCGCAGTTCACGCCCCGTTTGTCAGAGTCGCTGACGTCAAACGACTGCCGCATGGCGATGTCCTTACCAAATACGACGTGCGCTTTTGCCAACCCAACGTAGAGCATCTAGAGATGTCTGCAGTGCACTCGATTGAACATTCCTTTGCGGAGTATGCGCGTAATCACAGTGACGTTGTGGTGGACTTCTCTCCGATGGGATGCCAAACTGGCTTCTATCTCATTCTCGCTTCCGAGCCTGACATCGACGGGGCAATTTCACTCATTTCCGCCACTTTTCAAGATATACTGCGAGCAACGGAAGTCCCAGCCGCGAACGAGGTTCAATGCGGATGGGGCGTACATCACTCACTTGAGGCGGCGCAACATGCCGTCCGCTCTATGTTGAAGCAGCGCGAGGTATGGAAGGATATTGAGGCGTGACCACCGTAAACGCCATTGTGCTGGCTGCACAGGATGTCGAGGTACAGCCCTTCCTCGACATCCTCACCAAGGCGCCCTCTCGTGCACGCGAGCTCGCTGAAAAACGCCCGGGCATAGGCCGCTCTCTGCTCGGCGCCGCGTCTAGAATCACTCAAATCCCCATTCCGACGGGGCAGGCATGGTATGCGCAGACGTCCAGCGGGCGAATTGTCGTCATGCGCACGGGCGTGGGAACGGTCGCGACCGCAAGTGCCTTGGGTTGGATACTCTCGGAGTACAGCCCAAGATGCGTCGTGTCCATCGGCTCCGCCGGCGGGTTGGCGACCGACGTCAACGTGCTTGACCTCGTCGTCGGATCGACCTACGCCTACGGCTCGGCAGATGCGACCGCCTTCGGATACAAACTGGGGCAGATTCCCGGCCAGCCGGACATGTTCGCCGGCGACGAAGAGCTGCTCTTCCACTCCGGCTCGGCTTCTCGTTCGGGCCAGGTGCTCACGAGCGACTCTTTTGTCACGTCCGACAAGGTGGAAGCCGTGCGCGCGGCATTCCCCAACGCCATCTCAACCGACATGGAGTCGACGGCGGCGGCGCAGATTTGCACGACGTGGGGAATTCCGTTCGTGTCCCTTCGCTGCGTCTCGGACCTGTGCGGGCCGGCGGCCGATCAGGATTATCACGTGGCGATCGAGGAGGCCGCCGCGGTCAGCGCCGTGGCCACAGCGGCCATGCTCTCCGGCTACTTCAACCAGCACACAAAGGGCCGTTCGCCGCTGTTCAGCAAGGCGGCAATCGACGGCGCCCTGCTGCTCATCCTCGCCAGGACGCTCAAGCTCGAACCGGCCGAAGACATTTCGAACATCCCCGACGACATCGCGACCGCCGTGCGCTCCCAGCTCTCGGGCAACGCCGCCGCCGTCGCCGAGGCGTTGGGGCACGTCTCCGCCGCGCTCACGGCGGTGCGCACTGACCCGAGCATCACCTTGACGGCGAAGAAGTACGACGCCGAACGCAGCAACTACGTCACGACCCTCGGCCTGACGTCGGACCGCGGGCAGATCGCGTGGCCTCCGACGTCGCAGACGGTTTCAAAGCGGTCGAACGGCTACTGGAACGACGCACTGGCCGGCCTCGGCATCCAAGTCAAGTCGGGCCGCCAGCGCGGAACCGTCAAATTCACCGAGCAGGAGTACCTGCAGGCGCTGCGCGACTTCCTGCTGTGGGCTGAAACCAACGGGTTGAGCCCGTCCGTCGCCGCCTACGGCGTGTGGTCTTCCGACGGCGGCAAGGGCCAGGTCCCCGGCCGGCCGTCCTCCGCTGCGATTCGCCAGCGTTTCAACACGTGGCGGGCAGCGATCATGACGGCCAGGGAGTGATTGCAAGCGAGCGGCGCCCGACGCGACGCGCCTCAGTCGACGGCGGCCGAGCGCGCAACGGGCAGGCCGATCGCGGCAGTCTGACGGCGATCCGCGCCCGGGCGGCGTACGCGCCAATCGGAAGCTGACCGCCCACCGCTAGGGCGGCGGCGA
>NZ_DBHHEV010000027.1:0-11626 GCF_057238965.1 Peptidiphaga sp. | reverse complement strand
CAACTGCGAAGATTTGCCTTCTGCGTCGCCCTGCCTCGATGCGAGACCGCCGCAAGCTCATCCTGCGTCGATCTGATCGAGCATCCAGGCGATTTCGAAGGCGCGCTCACGCCAGGCGTCGTAACGCCCGGATTTGCCTCCGTGGCCGGCAACCATCTCGATCTTCTCGAGAATCGGGCGCGCCATCGGGTCGTTCGTGGCCCGCTCGCGCAGAATTTGGATCCACTTCGTCGGCTCGACGTAAAAGACGCGGACGTCGTTGAGCGAGGTGGTGGCAAGAACGGCCGGATATTCGCGCCTGCCGACGTTCTCGGTGGGCGAATACGTCTGCATGTACCTGTAGACTTCTTGCGATTCGATCGGATTGCCCCACTCTTCCCATTCCCCCACCGTCAGCGGCAGCTCTGGCTTGAGGATGGTGGTGAGGGTGTCGACGAAAGGCACTCCGGCGTGGATCGCCCTGAACTCGCTTGGCGCCAGGTTGGCGACGGCCCCCATGAGCAGCCCGCCGGCGGACCGCCCTTCGGCAGCCAGGCGGCCCTCGGCCACCCAGCCGGACGTGCGAAGCCAGCGGGCGCAGGCGATGAAATCTGTGAAAGTGTTGCGCTTCTTGAGCAGGCGGCCGTTCTCATACCACGCCCGCCCCATCTCGCCGCCTCCGCGCGGGTGGGCGAAGGCGACCACGGCTCCGCGCTGCAGAATTGAGATGTACGAGGCTCTGAACACCGGGTCCAGTGAGACCTCGTACGAGCCGTATCCGTAGATGTATCCGGGATTCTCGCCGTCCGGGGCGACGTCGACTCGGTGGACGACCGTCATCGGCACGAGCGCGCCGTCGTCGGCCTCGACCCACACCCCTTCCTGGGCGTAGGCCGAACGGTCGTAGTTCGGAACTTCGAGCTCTTTGAGAAGCTTCGTCTCGCCCGTCGCCGGGGAGTAAGAAAACTGGGTCGGCGGCGTCAGGACGGATTGGAGGGAATACACGACGTCGCTCGCCTCCCACACGCAATTCTCGTCCACTTCGATGGAGGAGAGGTCCTCCGATGGGACGACGACCGGGGCCGACCACGGCGAGGATTCCGCTTCTTTCCGTTCCTCTGCGGGCGACTGAGCTCCTGCCTCCGCCGTCCGGGCCGATTCGGGCCCCTCCCCGCCGTCAGGGGCATCCGGCGACCGATCGGCCGATTTGGGCGGCCGGCCCGCTGCGCCAGAGGATTCATGCGCCCCCGTTCGCAGCATGGACCGCAGCTGGGGCTGGCCCCCTGAACGCATGGAAATCACTGCGAAGTCGCGAAAAGCATCGACTCCGAGAACCCGTTCGCCGGCCCCGGGCGTGAGAAGGGGAGTCCATTCTTCCGGCCCCGACTGACCGATCGGGGCGTACGCGACTTCGAAGTCGGCGACATTGGCATTGTGGACGATCAGGAGCAGGTCTTCAGCGGGCTCCACGGAGTAGTCGAGCCCCTGGCGCCGCGGGCACACGACGATCGGCGGAGCGTCGATGTCGGCGACGTCGTAGAGAAGCGCCTCGGCGGTCAAAGCCGACGACGAGTGGACGACGATCCAGCGCCCGTCGCGGGAAGGCCAGTGGCCGACGTTGAAACGCCCGTCGTTTTCCTGGAAGAGCAGCCGGTCCTCCCACGTCGGGGAGCCGACTCTGTGGAGCCAGATCTGCCATTGGCGCCACGAGTCGTCGACGCGCGAGTAGACGATCGCCTTTGAGTCGGCCGTCCACGCCAGGCCGTACCCGAGGCCGTCGACGGCGTCGTCGACCACCGCGCCCGTCTCGACGTCGAAGACGCGCAGCCGAAAGTGCTCGTCTCCGGTGAAATCGACGCCCAAAGCTCCCAAACGCCCGTCGGGCGACGGGGCGAAACTCGACACGCCGAAAAACTCCTCCCCTTCGGCCAGGCTGTTGCCGTCCCATACGAGGAGCTCCCTCCCGTCGACGGCCGGACGGCGAGCCGGATCCTCAGGGTCCACGGGGATTCTGTAGGTGGCGGGGTACTGCTTGCCCTCCCATGTGCGCGTGACGTACCACCACCGGCCTCTCCTGACAGGAATCGAGGTGTCGTCCTCTTTCGTTCGCGAAGCGATCTCGCGGACGATTTCCTCCTGCAACGGCTCAAGGTGGGCGGTGCGTTCCGCCGTCCACTCGTTCTCCGCTTCCAGGAGGGCGAGCACGTCGTAGCTCTTCTTGTCGCGCAGCCATTCGTAGTTATCGACGTAGGAATCTCCGTGGAACGTCCGCGACGTCGGAATCTTCTTGGCGATCGGTGCTGGCATGGGCTCTAGCCTACCCGAGCGAGCCCGGACGGGGGCGACTGTCCACATTCGAGGCGGCCGTCCGAGGAGGCCCCGCATTCATGCCGCAAGACACATTCATTCCCACGGCGCCCGCGCCGCTGTCGGCGACCGCCCGCATTCAAGCGCGAATCTGAGGGCGCGGGCGGCTCGGCGAGGCCGATTTCTACTCTGCATTGCAAACTAGTGGGTTATGCCTATATACTGGCATTGCCCGCAAAGGAGGGACAGAACGATGGCCGATGAGGCGACCCAGCTGCGCAAAGGCGTCCTGGAACTGGCAGCTCTGGCAATGCTCGCGCCCGCGCCCATGTACGGCGCTCAAATCATTTCGGCGCTTGCTGAGATCGAGGGGTTGGCCGCAAATCCGGGAACCGTCTACCCAATGCTGACGCGGCTGGCCCGTGCGGGGCGAGTCGCTGCCACGTGGGAGCCCTCCGTGCGCGGCGGCCCTCCGCGCAAGTACTACAGCATCACGGCAAAAGGGCGGAAAGCCCTCGTCGCGCAAACCGCAGCGTGGCGGACTCTGGCCACGGCCATGAACTCGATACTAGGAGACGCTGATGACTCGCAGTGACACATCGCTCGAAGACGAATTCCTCGAAGAGCTGGCGCGCAAACTCGCCGAAGCGAACATTCCCGTCAAACGCCGGGAGGCGGTGCTCACCGAGGTCGACGAATTGATATCGGAGGGAATTCGGCCCGAATCCTTCGGCTCGCCGGCCTCCCTCGCGCAGGAGATCTCCGACGCCCTCGCCGGATCGGAGGACGCGCAGCGCGCGACGATATGGAGCCCCGACAATCCGAAGCTCTTCGCCGACAAGCAAAGGCCCTCCTGTTCGATCTTGCGACTGAACTCCACAGACCTCAATCTGGGAGCGATCGCCGTCAAACTGGGATTGCTTCGCGAGGATGACGTCGATCCAGCGGTGCTCGAGGCAATTCCGCAACGCGTCATCGGCGCTCTGCGGTGGGGGCCGTTAGCCCTGACGGCGGCGACCGCCGCCGTCGGCATGCTCGCCCACCGGCGGCGTTTGCGCATACCCGTGAGGATCGGCTTGAACGGAAGGGTGAAAAAAACTTGGTCGTCGAAGGCGGGAGGCCTCGCAATAGCCGGCTTCAGTTCTTTGGTGAGCCTTTTTTCTTTGGTCGCCCCCACGCCGAGTCGCGCGGACCTGCTCATGCAGAGCTCTCAGGCTTTGGCCGCGAACACGGCCTTTCTTCTTACCGCCGGGTCTTCGTTCGTCCAGAAGAAAGGGCGCGTCCATCCAATCTATTTTCCGTTGAGCATCGGCCTCGTCCTCGCAGTCGAAGGCGGAACCCTGCTCTTTGCCACGCGGGCGGGCCTTGCCCGGGTTCACGGACGGGTCCACGGGCAGTTCGAGGAGAAGCAGGATGGGTAAGATCGCGGCAATCGGAGCCTCGGTCTCCTGGAGCGAATTGTCCCCGGGAGTGCAGAAACTCATCATTGCGCTTATAGCTCTCAGTTTCCTTCTTATGGCGACGGCCTTGACGGTCTGGTGCCGCACGGATGCGGAGTCGATGCCGCAGCCGGGAAAGACCGCCTGGCTTCTCATTTGCCTCTTCGTCTCGACTGCCGGGCCGATCGCCTTTCTCATCGCCCGCCGCCAAAGCACGGCCTGGCAGAAACGCGAACGAGCGTGGGCCTCTCAGGCTGAACACGGCGACAAGCGGCCGATCGGAGGCGACGAAATCGCTAAAGACCGCGAAAATGTCGATGAAGCCGGAGCCTTTCCGGCGGGCGGCGGCCCTTCCATGCGGGCATTCATGCCGGCGAGCATGAAAACCGGGGCGCCGGCAGGCAGCGCCGTTGAGTTCCGCAATGTCACAAGGGCTTTCGGCGAGAAACTGGCTTTGGACGATGTGAGCTTTCAAATCCCGGCGGGTTCGGTTTGCGCGCTCTTGGGTCCCAATGGAGCCGGGAAGACGACGACAATCCGCATCCTCCTGGGCCTTGCTCGCGCGGATGCAGGCGACGTCCGCATTCTCGGCGATCCGGCGGGAAGCCTGGCTGTGCGGCGACGACTCGGATACCTTCCCGACGTCCCCGCCTATCCCGCGTGGATGAGCGCCCGCGAATACTTGGAGGCCAGCGCAGATTTGGCCGGGGTGCCGGCGGTCGAACGGCGCGGTCGGATCGCATCCTTGCTCGATCTGGCCGAGTTGGCGGGGGTGAGCCAGCGCATCGGAGGCTACTCGCGCGGCATGCGTCAGCGTTTAGGCCTTGCGCAGGCGCTGGTCGGCAATCCCGACCTCATCGTCCTCGACGAGCCGACGTCGGCCCTGGATCCGGCGGGCAGGCGGGCCGTCCTCCGGCTCATCGCCCGACTGGCCGAACATGCGACGGTCATCTTGTCCTCGCACAATTTGGAAGAGGTGCAGCGGGTGTGCACCCACGCCGTCGTCCTGCGTGAAGGAAAGGCGGTCGCCGCATCCACAATTTCGGGTCTGCGCGAGCGCGCGGGGGACCATTCCCTGCTCCTCGTCTCCGGGGGAGGCGACCCGCTGGCCCAGGCCCTCAATGCAGAACCTTGGTGCGCCGGAGTTCGCCGAGAGGGTGCCGACTTCATCGTGGTCGTTTCCGACCCTTCGGCGGCCGCCCGCGCCCTTCCTGCGCTGATGGCCCGCGGAGGGTGGGACCTCTCTGCGCTCACGCCGCTGGAACCGAGTCTCGAGGACGTATTCACAGCTTTGACGGAGGGAAAATGACCGGCTTCTCGATTCTGTGCAAACATGAGCTCTACGCGGTTTGGAGAACGTGGCACCGCTACGTCCTGCCGACTGTCCTTTGCCTCTTCGGCGCGATGTCCGTAGTCCTTTCGAGATTCGCCCCGGACATTGTCGGATCGATTATGGGCGAAGCCGTTCGCAAAGCCATGCCCGAGCCGAATTGGCACGAAGCTTACAATCAGTGGACCAAGAATCTGGCGCAAACGGTCATGTTCGTCGTCATTTTCACCGGAGCGGGGGCCACGTCCTCCCTAGTCTCCAGCGGCCGCGCCCAACTGTTGGCCGTGCGTCCGGTTTCGCGCGCTTCACAGCCCCTTGCGGCCCTCGTGGCCAGAATCGCCGTGCTCGCATCCGCGTCTCTCGCAGGAATGGCGGTTGTGTGGGCGGCGACATTCGGCTTTTACAGAAAAGCCCCCCTCGCCCCTCTCGCGGCGGCGACCGCAACCTGGTTCGCTTGCGCATGCTTCTTTCTCGCTGTGACAGTCGCCATGTCGTCTCTGACAGGCTCGACCCTCGCAGCCGCCGGAATCGGAGTGGGCTCCTTGCTCCTGACAATGATCGGTTCAGCATTCGAGCCCATCGCGGAGAGTTCGCCTGCCGGTCTCCTGACCCTGCCTTCGTCGTTTGCCGAAGGAAAGGCTGTGGGGGCCGCGGCGATCGCCGTTCCCTTCGCTACGAGCCTTGTGCTCATGATTGTCGTCGTCGTTTTAGGGGCGAAGTCTTTCGCAAGACGGGAGCTCTGACCAGACTTGAACTTTGAACAATCTGACAATCCTGGATCCGTTGGCGGAGCCTTGACCGATCTGCGTCGCCGCGCCGTCGATGCGCTTTCGCCGTGAGCGCCTGCCTGCTGATCGACGTCTGGCACGACGTCGCCGACCCATGGAGCAGAATCGGGCTCGATCGCCTAGCGCGGGGAATCGACCTCGCACGTGCTGCACGGCGCAGCTTCTCACGTGCAGGGCACGACTTCGCTGGCGCGGGACGCGACGAGGCTCACGGCTCCGCCTCCGACGCCGCTCTCCCCGAAGTCGTCGTCGAGGTCCACTCGTTTCTCTCTTCATGCAGTCCTTTGCCCGAGGCGAACGCGGAGGCCATTGCGGCTGTCGCTGCGAGCGAGGAAATCCCCGTCGCGAAGGAAAGGCTTCTCCGCCCGCCTTCACAACCCCTGCGCCGCCTGGCGCATCGCATCGTCCACGCCGTTCGAGAAGGCGCGGAAGACCCGGCCGACGGCGCTCGCCGGGCCCTCGAAGCAGCGATCCGCCTAGACGACTGGTTCCTAGGGTTCGACAACGTCTCGGACTCTGGGACTCCAGCCGATAGCCTCGCCCAGGCCGCCGTTCAGACCGGAAGTGAATTCCGGCTCGGAAAGGGCGTGGAGACCGGCAAGCTCGCCCAAGCCGACGACGCTCCCCCAAACGGCCGCGGCCAGGCCGATCAAAGCGTCTTGGACGCCGATCAGGGCCCCTTTCTAAGGGGCCCTGTTGAACCTTCTCCGAGGATGCTTGGCCGGATCGCGGGGCTTGCGCCGTCGGACCTGCCGACCCTCGAGAGACGTCTGGAGCTCGGCGAGTGGGAGGCCGCCGTCGATCGGGACATTGCGGACGCCAAACGGCTGCGGATCCGCGGGCTTCCCCTCACGGTCGTCGGCGCACGCGTGATGCTCGTCGGCGCCCAGTCGCCGAAAGTGTTCGCCGAAGCGATACTTGAGGCGGCCGCGGCACTCGGCGAAGGCGAACAGCCGCCGCAAGCCAGGCGCTTTGCTTTGTGAGGGGCTCGTCTCTTCGCAAGGCGCTCGTCTTCTTTGTGAGGCGCTGGTCTGCAGCGGCGTCCGGCGCCCACGCCCTCGGCGATGTCCAATGCCGGCGGCGCCGGCGCAAGACCCTCAGCGCCGATGCCTCGCCGCCTGCGCGGCGGCCATGGAATCGACGAGCTCGTTCGCGGCGTCGCCCGAATGCCCTTTCACCCACTCGACCTCGGTTCTGCCCTGCCTGCCCTCGTAAAGCTCCAAAAGCCGCTCCACGAGATCCCGATTGGCGACGGGCGCGCCGTCGGACTTGCGCCAGCCCTTCCGCCTCCACGTCTTCGCCCACACCGTCATGGCCTTGATGGCGTATTGCGAGTCGATGCGCATGAGCAGGTCCGGTTGGGGCCCCACATGCTCGAGCGCACGCACGAGCGCCGTCAGTTCCATTGCGTTATTGGTCGTATGCGCAGCCCCTCCGCAGTCGCGCTCGCCGGTCACCTGCTCAACCCATGCCCATCCGCCCGGCCCGGGATTGCCAGAGCAGGCCCCGTCTGTGGCGACGATCGCATCGAAGCCTTCGACGATTCTTCCGATCGGCCCCGCGCCCGCGTTTCCCGCGGCTTCCTTCGGCGCAGCCGTTCCGCCCTTCCCACCGGCGGCCGGCCCGCCTGCGTCTTCCCCTCCGGCAGTTTCGATTTCTTCTTCGACGTCGAAGAGATCGCCCTGAATGCCTTCGGGTTCGGCGCCCTCGGAGTCGAACGGGTCGCACGACGCCGACGCATCGCCGGACAGCCCCCCGGAAAGGACGGCTTTGGCCAGAGTGACCGCGTCTGCGTGCCAAAGCGAGATCGCACGGCCGCCGTCGTCGACTTCGGGCGTGGCGAGCGAGTGCCTGACCGCGAGCGGAGTGGGCTCGCCGACGTCGAAAAGCCCAAGCAGCTCCAACGCTTCGCGCAGAGCGTAGACGTCTGCGCGGCATTCCTCGGCGAGCTCGCCGATTGTCATCCATTCGGCCATGCCAATAGGGTACCCGGGGCTTGGCGGTCGCAAACGCATAGCCCGCGGCGAGGCGCAAAGGCGCACCCGCCCTTCGCCCTCGTGCTTTTCCCAGCTCTGAACGGTAAATTGATTGCGTTGGCGATCAGCGAAGGAGAAACATGCTGCCCCTGTCCGCATATCGCGAGGCGATTCGGCTAGACGAACCTTTCCCCACACCCGTGGACGACCCCCGCTCCAATCTGGATCTTCTGCGAGTGGCTTTGGGAGGCCTGAAAAACCGCCGTTATCCGGGCATCGATCCCGACCTTTCGATTTTCCCCCAGAAAGAGCTGGCCTTCGCTTTGCGCCACGAGCTGGTCCTTCGAGGCCCGGAGCCGATCGACGACGAAGTCACCGACGCGATCAACCTTCTCCTTTACCGCCATTCGGCGCACATGGGCCGCACGACCGCGGAAAACCTCATGCGGATCTCCGACATGATGCCCGCGTCCGACTACGGTTCGGCTCGCAACGTGGCAATGTGGCGAGGAGACGTCCGCGAGTTGGCCGCCGACGCCGTCGTCAACGCCGCCATGCCGAATCTCTTGGGATGCAAGGACCCCCTGCATCCGTGCATCGACAACTACATTCAAGGGCAGGGCGGCCCATGGATTCGCAACGACTGCTCCGTGATCCGCGAGATCCAAGGCAAGGATCAGGAGGTGGGCGACGCCGTCCTCACCCGCGGGTATCGCCTTCCCGCCCGATACGTCCTCCACACGCTCGGCCCCCACCTCAACGGAGGCGAGGTCACGGACGAAGACCGCGAAAAGCTCGCCGCCTGCTACACCTCGTGCCTCGACCTCGCCCTGGAAAAGGGCGACATCCACAACGTCAGCTTCTGCGCGCTTTCAACAGGCCGCAACAACTTCCCCTTCGAGGAGGCGACCCACATCGCCCTCGACACGGTCAACCAGTGGCTCCAGTACCACGGGACGGACGTGATCGAGCTCGTCGTCTTCAACATATTCGAGGACGCCGACGCCGAAGGGTACATGCAAGCCCTCGAAGGCTGGGTGGAGGACTGACGATGAACCGACCCGACACGCCCCAGAACAGCGCAGCGGACAATTCGCGTCCCTCCGGCTCGTCCAGTCCGCTCGATTCCCCGGACCCAAGCGGCTTCCAAAGCCCGGGCGGATCCGGCTCGCCGCCGAATCGCGAGCTTCCGGGCGTCGGGCTGAACGCCCTGAACTCGGCAAATTCCCTTTCTGCGGTCAAAACGAGCAAAGGGGTGCCGGGATGGGCTATCGCTGCCGTCGCTTCGCTGGCGGTCGTCGCCCTCGCAGTTTCGTTCATGATGCTCAGGGCGAAGGGCGACACGACGGCAAACGCCGAAAGCTCACGGGCCAGCGCCAAGGCGTCGTCGAGCCAGCCTTTGCCCGACAGCTTCCAGCAGAAAGAAAGGGCCGCAGCGAAGGCCAAAGGGCTGACGACGGACGACTACATCCCCTCGGTCTCCGAGGAGAGCCGCAAACTCATATCCAAGATCCCGACCTACGCGGACACCGGCCGCACGCTCGGCCCCGCCGACGCGAAAGTCAAGATCCACCTTTTCACAGATTTCTCGTGTCCGATGTGCGCGAAGTTTCACGCCCAATCCATGGCGAGGCTCGAAGAACTGGCCAAATCCGGGAAAGTCCAGCTGGTGTGGCACAACTTCGTGATTTTCGAGCAGTACGGTTCCGACAAGCCGGCTCGCGCCACGCTGGCCGCGGCGAAACAGGGAAAGCTGTTCGAGTTCGCCGACGCGGCCTACAAAGACCTGGCCTCCCCTCAGGACCACGCCCACTACACCGACGCGTCGGTCCGGACCGTGGCGGAGAAGGTCGGGCTGGACATGGCCAAATTCGAGGCCGACTACGTTTCGCCCGAAGTCGCGCGAGAAGCCTCTGCGGAACAGCAGCTCGCCCAGAGCCTGGGACTCAGCGGCACCCCCGCAATCATGGTCGGCGACGCTTATCTTCCCGGAGTCGCCCCCACGCAGGTCATCGAGAACACGATTGAGCTGCAGGCAAGGGAGCAGTGACGGCAAGCGTTGCCAAAATAGACGCCTGCAGGCAATAGCCAAGGGCAGCATGAAGGGGCCCTCTGTCGAGGGCCCCTTCATGCTGGCGACCAGGTTTTGACTGCTTTGCCGGGCCGTTGCCGGGCCTTTCAGTCGCTTTGCCAGGCGTTCCACAGCGCGGCGTACTCGCCGCCGCGGGCCGTCAGCTCGTCGTGGCTGCCGTATTCGGCGACGCGGCCGTCGATCATGACGGCGACCCTGTCGGCGTCGTGCGCGGTGTACAGCCTGTGCGCGATCGAGACGACGGTGCGTCCCTTGAGGACCCTGCCGAGCGCGCGCTCAAGCGAGCGAGCCTCCGTCGGATTGAGCTGAGAGGTCGCCTCGTCGAGCACCAGCACCGCCGGATCGAGCAGAACGATGCGGGCGAGGGCCAGTTGCTGGGCCTGCGGCGGCGTCAAGGCGAGCCCTCCCGACCCGATCTTCGTCTCGAGGCCGTCTTCCAGATCGTCGACCCACGTCGCCTCAACCGCCTCCAGCGCGCTCCGAATCTCTTCGTCCGTCGCATCGCGCTTGGCCAAGCGCATATTGTGGGCGAGGCTGCCGAGGAACACGTGGTGCTCCTGGGTGACCATGGCCACGGCGGTGTGGAGGGCAGATTCCGGCATCGAGGACACTTCGGCCCGTCCGATGCGCACAGACCCCGCCGCGGGTGCGTTGATTCCGGCGATCAAGCGCCCCAACGTCGATTTTCCGGCGCCGGAGGGCCCGACGATCGCGACAGTCTCCCCGCCGTCGACGTCCAACGTCACGCCGTGCAACACGTCCTGGCCCTCGCGGTAGGCAAAATGCACGTCTTCGATGTGCAGGGCGGCGTCGAACCCGCCGGAGGAATCCGGTCCCGCCGCCTCCGCCTCTGCGACAGCGCCGGAGACTCGGACGGCGCTTGGCTCTTCACGGGCTTCACGGCCGCTTTCGCCCGTGTCGTGCGCGCCGCTTGCACCGGCGCCGCTTTCGCCCGTGTCACGCACGCTGCCTGCACTCACCTTTCGGACGCCCCCGCTCTCCCCTGACTCTTCGTCGGCGTCCGTTTCGCTCGCCTCTTCGACGCCGAAGATCCTCGCAAGGGCGGCCATCGCGAACTGGAACTCGTCGGCCCACCAGCTGAACGTCCACAGAGGATAGCGCAGCTGGGACGCGTACAGGACGATCGCTGTGACTGTCCCGTACGTCGTTTGGCCGATTCCGATCATGTACCCGCCGAATGCAAGGCCGGTGACCACGGGAAGATAGGTGACAAGCTGATTCATGACGATGAACAGCATCCGAAGCCAGCCGGTGTAGACCTCGTTGCGCCAGTACTCGTAAATGAGCGTGTCCATCCGTTCGGCGCGCACCCGCCCCAGCCGCATGGCGTCGGCGGTGGTCGACTGCTCCACGGTCTCCGACGCGACGCCGGACATTCCCGCGCTGATCGCCGAAGCCGCAAGATACGCCGGCACACCGCGCCGGACGTAGAAGCGAACCGTGAAAAAGATCGGCGCAGCGGTCAACACCACGACCCCGCCGAGCAAAGGATTCGCCACAAAGATCGCAACGAGGGTCGCGGCAATCGTCAGGACCGTCATGAACAGCCGACTCACGGCGCCCTCGATGAAGAAGCTGACCCTGTCGACGTCATGCGTGGTGCGGCCGATCATGTCGCCCGACCCAGCGGCCTCGACGGGCCCGAGGGGAAGGGAGGTCACGGCCCTCACGACCCGCTCACGCAGCACGGCCAG
>NZ_DBHHEV010000026.1:10161-25336 GCF_057238965.1 Peptidiphaga sp. | reverse complement strand
AGGAGGGCCTCGGCTTCGCCATCCGCGAGGGTGGCCGCACCGTCGGCTCCGGCCGAGTCACGAAGATCATCAAGTGACGTTCGATCGCTGAGGTCGTCGGGCGCTCTGTTCGCTCGTGCCCATCGGCGACGAGGCTCCTAGATCGCGTTCCGATCGCTTGATCTAACAGGAAGGCCCGCTGCTTGGAGCAGCGGGCCTTCCTCGTGCTTTGCCTGTCCGACCCGGCAATGAGGATCTGGCCCGGCAATGAGGGTCTGGCTCGGCAATGAGGGTCTGGCTCGGCAACGAGGATCTGGCCCGGCAACGCGGGTCCGACCCGTCGTCAAAGGCGTCTTCGTCGATGCCCTGTCGCAGCCGATGCCGCCGTCGAGTTTTAACCGCGAACTTTGACCCACGTTGGGCTTGCCGATTCGAACCGCCTTAAAATCAGTGAATCGACTGCAGTGAAAATTAGCTTATAATCTGAATGGCTTAAGATTTAGGTATACAACTGAACTGTGTTTGGCTTTTGCTTGAACCTCTATCGGTCTATGTCTGGGTGTACTGGGTTCCGCGCCTGCGCCGCATTCGACCTCGCGTTCAAACTTTCGCCGAGGCTTTGTTTCAAAGGCTCCCGCAAGCCGTGGCGATGTTCACGGCATGAAGGCGTGAAGCCGCGCCTTCGAGAGCTGTATCATGGTTTACGTAACACTGAACTTGCGTAACTCAATTGGAGCAACGATGCCTACAACGCCCGTCGCAGAATCAGCTTTTTACACGGGTATTTTCGATAAACTGCCCATCCTGGAGGCGGCCACCACTTCGCGTGTCGTCGTCAACAATGCCGTCTTGCGCCATGTCGTCTTCAGTTTTGACGCGGGCCAGGTGCTCACGGAGCACGCTTCTCCCCGGGCCGTCGTCGTCCAGCTGCTGAGCGGCAAGATGCGTTTCCGCATCGGGGACGTGACGCACGATTTGGCCGGAGGCGATGTTGTCTACCTGGCGCCCGGGGACAGGCATGCGCTCGAGGCTCTCGACCCTTGCTACATGGCTCTCACGCTCGTCGACGTCGAGAACACCGCCTACGCCGCGAAAGAGACTTTGGACCGGCCTGCGGAAGAGGGGGAGAAGTGAGCGACGAGGCCCGCGCAGGCCGCCCCGACGCTGACGCCGCCCGTGGAAGCCGCTCCGGCCCGGAGGAAAAGAGACTCCAAGGCCACTGGCTTTTGGCGAAAATGGGCAAACGCGTGCTTCGCCCCGGCGGCATCGAGCTCACGCGCAGGGTCGTCAAGGCGGCGCGGCCGGCAAAGGAAGACAGAATCGTCGAATTCGGCCCTGGCGTGGGAAGGACGGCCGAAATCCTCCTGGCGGCGGAACCGAAGGAGTACGTCGGCGTCGACCCGAACAAAGAGGGCACACAGCAGCTGCTTGAGACCATTTCGAAGCACGGGCAAGCGCGATTGCAGCAGGCGGACGCCAAAAATACGGGGCTGGCCGACGGATCGGCCGACCTCGTCGTCGGCGAGGCGATGCTCACGATGCAGTCGGACGAAGACAAGCTCGCCATCATGCGCGAGGCATTCCGGATTCTCGCCCCCAAAGGCCGGTACGCCATCCACGAGTTGGGTTTCTGCCCGGACGACGTCCCCGAAGACGTCGTGCGCGACGTCTCGCGCGCGCTGTCGCGGACGATCAAGGTCGGCGCCAGACCCCTGACCTCCGCCGGATGGAAACGGCTGCTCGAAGAGGCGGGTTTCCAAGTCGAATACACCGACTCCAATCCGATGATGCTCCTGGAGGCCAAGCGCCTCGTGGCCGACGAAGGCTTCTTCGGGGCGCTGCGATTCTTCTTCAACGTCGTCAGGAACAAGGCCGCGAGAGAGCGAATCAAAGCCATGCGGGGCGTGTTCCGCGCCCACAAGGAGAATATCAACGCCGTAGGCTTCGTCGCCCGCAAGCCCTAGGGGCGTCCGGAGATGCCGAGACGATCCGAGGCCGACGCCGAGCTTCTCCCGCCGCCCTCCTCCCGCGCTTTGGCTCTGTCCCACGTAGACATCCACCGACGTCGGCTACACCTCGTCGCCGACCTCAGCTTGATTGTGCGACCCGGCGAAATCCTCGGCGTCTCGGGAGCTTCGGGCGCCGGTAAAACCACCCTGCTGCGCGTCATCGCCGGCGCCGTCGGCGGGTACTCGGGCCGAATCCAACGCCCGGACGGCAGGCTCGCCTTCGTTTTCCAGGAGCCGCGGCTGCTGCCTTGGCTCTCGGCCAGGGACAATGTGCTGCTCACTCTTGACCGACGTGTGCCGGGGCGGTTCTTCCTCGCCGAGGAATGGCTCGAACGCGTCGGGCTTTCCGATGCGGCGGACGTGCGTCCGCCGCAGTTGTCGGGAGGCATGAGACAGCGCGTCGCCATTGCCCGGGCCATGGCGACGGAGCCGAGGCTCCTGCTTGTAGACGAGCCCTTCTCGGCTCTTGACAAGCCCCTTGCACAATCGTTGCGCGACGACCTGCAGGACATCGTCGTGCACTCGAACCTCGTCACAGTATGGGTATCGCACGACCCCGACGAGCTCGAACAGGTATCCGCACTGCGCCTGCACCTGAGCGGCCCGCCGGGCCGCTGGCGCCTTTCCGGCTGAGCCGCAGCCGCCCCGCCGCCGATCGGCTGACGGAAGCAAACTCCGATCGCTGAACGAAACGGCTTTCGACCGCGCGAAAGCCGTCGCAAAACGGGGGTTGGCCGCGGCCACGCCGGCGTCACCAATCGAAAGGACAATCATGTTCACGCGAAAAATAGCCGCGCTCCTAGCTGCGGCCGCCATCGCCCTGACAGCGTGCGGCGGGGCGGATTCGTCTTCAGATCCCTCCGGAAAGCCGTCCGGCTCGGCGGCTGCCACGGGCAAGCTGCCTAAAATCCAGGCTTATGTGCCCACCACCATGGCCTTCGGGGCGCCGATGATCGGATTCGGCAAGGAGGGAAATCTGTCCAAGTACTCCGCCAGCGTCGGTGTGAAGAACTGGGACAGCGTAGACCAGCTGAAGGGGGCTCTCATCAACAACGACGTGCAGATCGCCGCTACCCCCGCCTATGTCGCTGCAAACCTATACAACAAGGGCCAGGACGTGCGGCTTGTCTCGCCCGTCGTGTGGGGAATGCTCTACGTCGTCGGTCCCGCGGACGCGCCGAAAGGCGATTGGAAGACACTCAAGGGCAAGAAGGTCGCGATCTCAATGCCTGGCAACATGCCCGACCTCGTCTTCTCGTACCTGCTCAAAAAGAACGGATTGGACCGCAAGGACATCGAAGTGGTCAACGCGGCCGACGGGCAGCAGGCGATGCAGAAAATCGCCTCGGGGGAGGCCGACTATGCCGTCCTTCCCGAACATGTGGCGACGCTCGCGCAGGCCAAGCTCAAGGAAAAAGGCAAGGAGATCACGCGAGTCTTCAACCTCCAGGAAGAGTGGGCGAAAGTGACCGGCAAGAAAGCCCGTTTCCCCATGGCCGGCCTGGTCATGCCAGGAAACCTCGTTGATTCCCGGCCCGGGCTGCCCGCCGCCGTCCGCGCGGAGGTCAAGGCTTCTGTCGACAAGGCCAACGCCGGAGACGCCGCGACGCTCCAGGCGATCGCCGACCACTACAAGCTTCCCGTGGACGTGGTTAAGCAGGTGATTCCGCGCCTGCAACTCGACGTCGTACCCGCGAAGGAGGCAAAGGCCGACTACGAGGACTTCCTCAAGCGCCTCGGCGAGGTCAATCCGAAGATATACGGCGGCAAACTGCCAGACGACAAGTTCTATGCGGAATGACGCAAGTCCCACTGTAAGTGGCGGGAATCCTGTCCCAGATGGCGTGAGCCCTGCGGCGGAGGGCGCAAGTCGCACTGTGCGCGGCGCCGACTCAGCCATCAGCGGCGCGAAAGTGCGCGGGGCGGGGGCGCTCCGCGCACTCGACCGCGCGTTCTGGACGCTCCTGGGAATCGCCGTCCTCATCTCAGTCTGGGCATACGCCGCATCGACTCAGAAGGAGTATGTTCTGCCCGGCCCGGATGAGACGTGGGCGGCGATCAGGAAGATACTGGCGACAGACGAATTCTGGGAGGCGCTGCGGATGACGCTGGTCCGTGCCCTCGTCGGCCTGTTTGCGGCCCTCGTCGTCGGCGTTGCCTGGGGATGCGCGATGGGAAAATGGAAGCGGGTCGGATGGTTCTTCCAGCCGGGCCTCTACGTTCTGCTGTCCACCCCTGCAATCGTCTTCGTCATTTTGGGCATGGTGTGGTTTGGGACGGCGGGTGACCTCGTCGTCGTCTTTGTCGTCGGGATCGTGACGGCGCCGGTGCTGGCTGCGGCGAGCGCGCAGGCGGTGCGTGACGTTGACAGGGACCTGATAGAAATGGCCCGGGTTTTTCGGCTGCCCAAGCGGGTGATCGTGCGGCGTGTAGAAATTCCGATGATCGCGCCGCCCGTCTTGGCGGCCGCGACTGTCGCCCTCGGCCAGTCGATCCGCGTGTGCGTCATGGCCGAGCTGCTGGCGACCGCAACCGGCATGGGCGGAGCCGTTCGGATGGCCCAAAACAACATCGACACGCCCGAGATTTTCGCCTACGCGGTGGCCATGGCCGCCGTCGCCTTTCTGCTCGAGGCTTCGCTCGTCTCGCCCCTGCGCAAAAGGGCAGGCAAGAGCGGGCGCGGCGAGGCATGAGGCACGACGTCGCATTAAAAAGGCCCTTCTGTCGCGTAGGCCACTATTGAAATGGTTGGCTTGCGGCTGCCGCTGGAATGCTGGCATACTGAACAAGTTGCCCGGGCTGCCCGGGCCATGAACTTCGTCGGGAATTGGCCCCCGACGTGTGACAAGGGTTCGTCGTAATCTGCATAGGGCTTCGTCATCGCGGTGATCATACGCGACACGCCCGGGTGCGGGGACCGGCGATCACCGAGGTAGAAAGAGGTTACGACGGCATGGCAGGACAGAAGATCCGCATCCGCCTGAAGTCATACGACCACGAGGTCATTGACAATGCGGCGAAAAAGCTTGTCGACGAAGTGACGCGCACAGGCGCGACGGTTGTTGGCCCCGTGCCGCTTCCGACCGAGAAGAACGTCTTCTGCGTCATTCGTTCGCCCCACAAGTACAAGGACAGCCGCGAGCATTTCGAGATGCGCACCCACAAGCGGCTCATCGACATCGTCGATCCGACCCTGAAGACCATCGACACGCTTCGCCGTCTCGACCTTCCGGCGGATGTGAACGTGGAAATCAAGCTCTGAGGTAACGCATCATGAATTCCAAGCAAACCGCTGTCGGCGCGCCGGTCAAGGCGCTGCTCGGCACCAAGCTGGGAATGACCCAGCTGTGGGACGAGGCAGGCCGCGTCGTTCCCATCACCGTTGTGCGCGTCGGCACGAACGTCGTGACCCAGATCCGCACCCCCGAAACCGACGGCTATTCGGCCGTTCAGCTTGCCTCCGGCGAGCTGAAGACCAAGAACGTGACAAAGCCGCTCCAGGGCCACTTCGACAAAGCAGGAGTCGCCCCCCGTCGCAAACTCGCCGAAATTCGCACCTCCGACGCCTCCGAGTATGAACTCGGCCAGGAGCTCACCGCCGACCTGTTTGAGGCCGGGCAGAAGGTCGATGTCATCGGCACGTCCAAGGGCAAGGGCTTCGCGGGAGTCATGAAGCGCCACGGGTTCTCCGGCGTTTCCGCCTCGCACGGCGCCCACCGCAACCACCGCAAGCCCGGCTCGATCGGCGCTTGCGCCACGCCGTCGCGCGTCTTCCGCGGCCTCCGCATGGCCGGCCGCATGGGCAAGGACCGCGTGACAGTCCTCAATCTTCCCGTCCACGCCGTCGACGTCGAGAAGGGCATCATCCTTCTGGCCGGCGCCGTCCCCGGAAACAAGGGCGGAACCGTCGTGGTCCGCACCGCCGTGAAGGGAGCCTGAATATGACGCAGTCCCTCAATGCAGACGTCTACGACGTCACCGGCAAGGTCACGGGCAGCTTCGAGCTTCCCGCCGAGCTTTTCGACGTCGAAGTCAACGTCCCGCTCATTCACCAGGTCGTCAACGCCCAGCTGGCCGCGGCCCGCCAAGGCACGCACTCGACGAAGACCCGAGGCGAAGTCTCCGGCGGAGGCAAGAAGCCTTTCAAGCAGAAGGGCACCGGCCGCGCGCGCCAGGGGTCGATTCGCGCTCCGCAGTTCACGGGAGGCGGCACCGTCCACGGCCCCAAGCCTCGCGACTACTCGCAGCGCACCCCCAAGAAGATGATCGCCGCTGCGCTGTGCCAGTGCCTTTCGGACCGCGCGCGCAACGGACGCATTCACGTGGTCGAGGCCTTCCTCGAGGGCGAGAAGCCCTCCACCAAGGCCGCCCTCGGCCTGCTGCGCAAGGTGATCGACGACCGCGCGGCGCTCGTGGCGGTTTCTCGCGGCGACGATCTGACGAGGCTTTCGCTGCGCAACGCCCCCGAGGCGTCGGTCATCTTCGTCGATCAGCTCAACAGTTACGACGTCCTCGTGGCAGACGACGTCGTCTTCACCGAGTCGGCTCTCACCGAGTACGTCTCGAAGAACGGCAAGGAGGAGAAGTGACCGAGGCAAGCTTCTGGAACAAGCGTCCGCACGACGTCATCCTCGCGCCCGTCGCGTCGGAAAAGTCGGCTCGGCTCGAGGACGAAGGCAAGTACGTCTTCTTCGTCGACCCCCGTGCGTCCAAGACCGAGATCAAGCAGGCCGTCGAGGCCGTCTTCGATGTGAAGGTCGCCTCTGTGAACACCCAGAATCGTCAGGGGAAGGCCCGCCGCACCCGCAACGGGGTCGGCCGTCGCAAGAACACCAAGCGCGCGATCATCTCGCTGCGCGAGGGCTCGATCGACATTTACGGCGACGTGGTCGGCTGACCGGAAAGATTGAGGATCCAAACTCATGGGAATTCGTAAGTACAAGCCGACGACCCCCGGCCGTCGCGGTGCGAGCGTCGCCGACTTCGCCGAGATCACCCGGTCGAAGCCGGAGAAGTCGCTGCTGCGCCCGCTGCACAAGACCGGCGGCCGCAACAACACCGGCCGCATCACGACCAGGCACAAGGGCGGCGGCCACAAGCGCCAGTACCGCATCATCGACTTCAGGCGTTGGGACAAGGACGGCGTGCCCGCGAAGGTCGCGCACATCGAATACGACCCCAACCGCACGGCCCGCATCGCCCTTCTGCACTACGTCGACGGCGAGAAGCGTTACATCGTCGCGCCGAAGAATCTGCGTCAGGGCGACTTTGTCGAGAACGGCCCGAATGCGGACATTAAGCCCGGCAACAACCTTCCGCTGCGGAACATCCCCGTCGGCACCACGGTGTACTGCGTGGAGCTCCGCCCCCTCGGCGGCGCCAAGATCGGCCGCTCGGCGGGGACGTCGGTTCAGCTGGTCGCCCGTGAGGGCAAGTACGCGCAGCTGCGCATGCCCTCCGGCGAAATCCGCAACGTCGATTCTCGCTGCCGCGCATGCGTCGGCGAAGTCGGAAACGCCGAGCAGTCCAACATCAACTGGGGCAAGGCGGGCCGCAAGCGCTGGAAGGGCGTCCGCCCGACCGTCCGCGGCGTCGTCATGAACCCCGTTGACCACCCGCACGGCGGCGGCGAAGGCAAGACCTCCGGCGGCCGCCACCCAGTCAGTCCGTGGGGCAAGCCCGAGGGCCGCACCCGCCGTCCAAAGAAGGCTAGCGACAAGCTCATTGTGCGCCGTCGCAAGACCGGCAACAAGCGCTAAGAGAGGATGAGCTGAATGCCGCGCAGTCTGAAGAAGGGGCCCTTCGTCGACGATCACCTTCAGAAGAAGGTCGACGAGCAGAACGAAAAGGGCACGAAGAACGTCATCAAGACCTGGTCCCGTCGGTCGGTCATCACCCCCGACTTCCTGGGTCACACCTTTGCCGTGCACGACGGCCGCAAGCACGTCCCGGTGTTCGTCACCGAGTCGATGGTCGGCCACAAGCTCGGCGAGTTCGCCCCGACCCGCACCTTCCGCGGGCACGAAAAGGACGACCGTAAAGGCCGACGTCGCTGAGGCGCCGCCAACGAGCAGAGAAAGTAAGGCAGAAACATGGAAGCCAAGGCGCAGGCACGTTTCGTGCGCGTCACGCCCCAGAAGGCCCGCCGCGTCGTGAACGTCATCCGCGGCAAGCGCGCTCTGGACGCCGTTGACGTGCTGCGATTCGCACCTCAGGGGGCGGCCGAACCCGTCCGAAAGTTAGTCGAGTCGGCGATCGCCAACGCTCAGTACCTGGCCGATCAGGCGGGTGAGCGTTTCGACGCCGAGGACCTCTACATCCAGGCGATCTACGCCGACGAGGGTCCCACGATGAAGCGCATCCAGCCTCGTGCACAGGGACGCGCCAACAGGATCCTCAAAAGGACCAGCCATATTACCGTCGTTGTCGGCGACGAAGTCGCCGCTCGGAAGAAGGGGAGGACCCGCTAGTGGGCCAGAAGGTCAACCCGACCGGGTTCCGACTCGGAATAACCACCGACCACCGCTCGAAGTGGTTCGCTGACTCGAACAAGCCGGGCCAGCGCTACGCAGACTTCGTTCGCGAAGACATCCAGATCCGGCGGATGATCGAGAAGACCCTCGACCGCGCCGGCATTTCGCGCGTCAACATTGAACGCCGCGCCGAGCGCGTCGTCGTGGACATTCACACCGCGCGCCCCGGAATCGTCATCGGACGCCGCGGTGCAGAGGCGGACCGCCTCCGCGCAGACCTCGAGAAGCTGACGGGCAAGGCCATTCAGCTCAACATCCTCGAGGTGAAGAACCCGGAGGCCGACGCGCAGCTCGTCGCACAGGGAATCGCAGAGCAGCTTGCCTCGCGAGTCTCTTTCCGCCGCGCGATGCGCAAGGGCATCCAGTCCGCCGAGCGCGCGGGCGCCAAGGGCATTCGCGTCCAGTGTTCGGGCCGCCTCGGCGGCGCTGAAATGTCGCGCTCGGAGTTTTACCGCGAAGGCCGCGTGCCCCTGCACACTCTTCGCGCCAACATCGACTACGGCTTCTACGAGGCCCGCACCACCTTCGGCCGCATCGGCGTGAAAGTGTGGATCTATCGCGGCGACGTCACAGACGCGGAGTACTACCGCTCGCTCGCCGAATCGCCTCGCGGCCGCGGCCGCGGAGACCGCCGCGGCGGTCCCCGCCGCGAACGCCAGGGCCGCGGAAACCGCCAGCAGCAGGCGGCCGCCGCCCCCGCAGCGGAGCCGACGACCACAGGATCGGAGGCCTGATCATGCTGATTCCTCGTCGCACCAAGTGGCGCAAGCAGCACCGTCCCACCCGCAGCGGCATGTCGAAGGGCGGCACGAGGCTGGCCTTCGGCTCGTACGGAATCCAGGCGCTCGAACCCGCCTACGTGACCAACAGACAGATTGAGGCGGCCCGTATCGCCATGACCCGTCACGTCAAGCGCGGCGGCAAGAGCTGGAGCAACATCTTCCCGGACCGCCCTCTGACCAAAAAGGCCCTCGGCCTGCGAATGGGTTCGGGCAAGGGCCCGGTGGAAACGTGGGTAGCCAACGTCAAGCCCGGCCGCATCATGTTCGAAATGGACGGCGTCTCCGAAGAGCTTGCCCGCGAGGCGATGCTTCGCGCAATGCACAAGCTGCCCATGAAGACCCGTTTTGTCACCCGTGAGGAGGGGGAGTGATGGCCAAGGGAATCACAACCGAAGAGCTCGATGCCCTGACTGACGCCGAGCTCCTCGAAAAGCTTAAGGAAGCGAAGGAAGAGCTGTTCAATCTGCGCTTCTCCGCGGTGACCCACCGCCTTGAAGACAGCGGCCGGCTCAAGGAAGTCCGTCGCGACATCGCTCGCATCTACACGGTCAAGCGTGAGCGCGAGCTCGGAACCCGCACCGCGCCAGCGGCTGAGAAGTGAGGTAAGAAGTGAGCGAGCAGAACAAGGGCGAAGCTCCGGTCCGCGGCCACCGCAAGGTGCAGCGGGGCTACGTCGTCAGCGACAAGATGGACAAGACCGTCATCGTCGAGGTCGAGGACCGCCGGAAGCACCCGCTCTACGGCAAGGTCATCACCCACACCAGGCGCGTCAAGGCGCACGACGAAAACAACGAGGTGCACGTGGGCGACCTCGTTCGCATCATGGAGACGAGGCCGTTGAGCGCGACCAAGCACTTCCGCGTGGTCGAGATCATCGAGAAGGCCAAGTGACCCCCGAGGCCACCCAAACCCCATCCGTTCGGCAAGGCTCGCACAGCGAGAACCGGCGCGACGACAGGAGAAATAACACATGATCCAGCAGGAGACGCGGCTCGGCGTCGCCGACAACACCGGTGCGAAGGAAATCCTCTGCATCCGCGTGCTCGGCGGCTCAGGCCGGCGCTACGCGGGAATTGGCGACACGATCGTCGCCACCGTCAAGGATGCGATCCCTGGCGGAAACGTCAAGAAGGGCGACGTCGTCAAGGCCGTCGTCGTCCGTGCGAGAAAAGAAACCCGCCGTCAGGACGGCTCGTACATCCGCTTCGACGAGAACGCGGCTGTGCTGCTCAAGAACGACGGCGAGCCTCGCGGCACGCGCATCTTCGGCCCCGTCGGCCGCGAGCTGCGCGAAAAGAAGTTCATGCGAATCGTTTCGTTGGCACCGGAGGTGATCTGATGGCCAAGATCAAGAAAGGCGATCTCGTCCAGGTGATCGCCGGGCGGACCTCGAACTCGAAGAAGATCGAAGAGCGCGCCGGGCGGAGCTCGGCCTGGATCCGATCGAGCCGGGCGACCGGGGCAAGCAGGGCGTCGTCCTGTCGGTCCTCGGAGACCGCGTCATCGTCGAGGGAATCAACCGCGTCAAGAAGCACGTCAAGGCGAGTCAGAACCAGCGGGGAGGCTCCGCAGGCGGCATCGAAACCGTTGAGGCCCCCATTCACATTTCCAAGGTCGCCCTCGTCGGCCCCGACAAGAAGCCCATTCGCGTCGGCCATCGCGAGGTCGAAGTCGAGCGCGACGGACGCACGAAGATCATGCGCGAGCGCATCGGCCGCCGCGGCGGTAAGGAGATTGAGCTGTGAGCGACGCACCGCGCCTGAAGGCGAAGTACCTCAAAGACATCGTTCCGTCTCTGACCTCGGAGTTCAAGTACTCCAACCCGCACCAGGTTCCCAAGCTCGAAAAGATCGTGGTGAACATGGGCGTCGGCGAGGCGGCGCGCGATTCCAAGGTCCTCGAGGGGGCCGTCGCCGACATGGCGATCATCACCGGTCAAAAGCCGCAGATCACCAAGGCCAAGAAGTCCATCGCCCAGTTCAAGCTGCGCGAAGGCCAGGCGATCGGCTGCTTCGTGACCCTGCGCGGCGATCGCATGTGGGAGTTCCTCGACCGTCTGCTGTCGACCGCCCTTCCGCGCATTCGCGACTTCCGGGGGCTTTCTCCCAAGCAGTTCGACGGCCACGGCAACTACACCTTCGGCCTGACCGAACAGACCGTGTTCCACGAGATCGACATGGACAAGATCGACCGGGTTCGCGGCATGGACATCACCGTCGTCACGACGGCCAAGACCAACGACGAAGGCCGCTCCCTTCTGCGCCTTCTCGGTTTTCCCTTTAAGGAGGCCTGACGCATGGCGAAGACTGCGCTCAAGCAAAAGCAAGCCCGGAAGCCGAAGTTCGGCGTTCGCGCCTACACCCGGTGCAACCGATGCGGCCGTCCGAAGGCCGTGTACCGCAAGTTCGGCCTGTGCCGGGTTTGCCTTCGCGAGCTCGCCCTGCGCGGCGAACTCCCGGGTATCAAGAAGTCCAGCTGGTAAGCACTACGTCGCAGGTCCGCAAGGGAAACCGCGACGGGGAAGGGCACACGCCCAATGTCAATGACTGACCCAATCGCAGACATGCTGACGCGTCTGCGCAACGCCAACTCGGCGTTTCACGAGTCGGTGTCGATGCCTTACTCGAAGCTCAAGGCGCATATCGCCGAGATCCTCGAGCGGGAAGGCTACATCGCCGGATTCGGCGTCGAGGAGGCGAAGGTGGGCAAGACGCTCACCCTCAATCTGAAGTACGGATCGAACCGTGAGCGCGCGCTCGCCGGCCTTAGGCGCATTTCGAAGCCGGGCCTGCGCGTTTACGCGAAGTCCACCAATCTGCCCAAGGTTCTCGGTGGCCTCGGCGTCGCGATTCTTTCGACGTCCTCCGGCCTGCTGACGGACCGCGAGGCCAAGGACAAGGGCGTCGGCGGGGAAGTCCTCGCCTACGTCTGGTGACGGGAGGAAAAATGTCGCGCATTGGCAAGCAGCCCGTCCAGGTCCCCTCCGGCGTCGAGGTGACAATCGACGGCCGCCAAGTCACGGTCAAGGGGCCGAAGGGCACGCTCGAGCACACGGTCGCCGAGCCCATCGCGGTCTCTTTCGACGACGGCCTCATTTCGGTCACGAGGCCTGACGACGAGCGCAAGTCGCGCTCGCTCCACGGCCTGACCCGCACGCTCATCGACAACATGGTGGTCGGCGTGACCCAGGGCTACTCGAAGGCCATGGAGATCGTCGGAACCGGATACCGTGTGGTGGCCAAGGGGTCGAACCTTGAGTTCTCGCTCGGCTACTCGCACACGATCGTCGTTTCGGCGCCCGAGGGAATCACCTTCGTTGTCGAGTCTCCGACGAAGTTCTCCGTGAACGGAATCAACAAGCAGCAGGTCGGCGAGGTCGCGGCCAACATCCGCAAGCTGCGCAAGCCCGAGCCTTACAAGGGCAAGGGCGTGCGCTACGCCGATGAGAACGTGCGCCGCAAGGCCGGAAAGGCTGGTAAGTGATGGCTGTCACCGTCAAAGGCAAGGGGAAGTTCCTCGCTCGCAAGCGCCGCCACTTCCGCGTCCGCAAGAAGGTCGTGGGCACGCCCTCGCGTCCGCGTCTCGTGGTCAGCCGGTCGAATCGCCACATGCTTGCCCAGGTCGTCGACGACTCCGTCGGCCGCACTCTGGCCGCAGCTTCGACGTACGAAGCCGAGCTGCGCGGCGACGACGGCAAGAAGGTGGACAAAGCGCGCAAGGTCGGCGAACTCGTCGCCAAGCGCGCCCTGGAAGCCGGAGTCAGCTCCGTGGTCTTTGACCGCGGAGGCAACAAGTACCACGGCCGCGTCGCCGCTGTGGCCGAAGGCGCCCGCGCCGCCGGGCTGACCCTGTGAGACTGGCGAAAGAGGTGTACTGATGGCTGCACAGCAGCGTGGTCGGGGCGCTAACCCCGACGAGAACAACAACGGCGAGCGCCGCGGGCGCCGCGGCGAGCGTCGCGGCGCGCGGCGGGATCGCCGGGCAGAAGAGTAGTACGCGTACATCGAGCGCGTTGTGACGATCAACCGCGTGGCCAAGACGGTCAAGGGCGGACGCCGCATGTCCTTCACGGCCCTCGTCATCGTCGGTGACGGAAACGGCACCGTCGGCGTGGGCTACGGAAAGGCGAAGGAAGTGCCTTCGGCCATCGCCAAGGGCACAGAGGAAGCCAAGAAGAACTTCTTCAAGGTTCCCCGGATCGGCTCGACCATTCCGCACCTGGTCCAGGGCGAGGACGCCGCAGGCATCGTGCTTTTGCGCCCGGCTTCCCCCGGAACGGGCGTCATCGCGGGCGGCCCGGTCCGCGCGCTCATGGAGTGCGCAGGCATTCACGACGTTCTAAGCAAGTCGCTCGGATCGTCCAACGCGATCAACATCGTCCACGCGGCGGTCGCGGCCCTCAAGGGCCTCGAGCAGCCCGAGTCCGTCGCGGCGCGCCGAGGCCTTCCCTTGGAGCGCGTCGCCCCGGAGTCGATGTTGCGAGCCCGCGCCGAGGCGGAGGCCAAGGCGCGGTCGGAGAAGGAGGCCGAGGCCGTCAAGGCTGAGAACGAGGCCGCCGCCGCAGGAGTTGGTGCGTGATGGCACAGCTGAAGATCACACAGGTCAAATCCGCCATCGGCGGCAGGCAGAACCAGAAGGACACCCTGCGCACGCTCGGTCTGCGCCGGATCGGCCAGTCCGTGGTTCGCGAGGACCGCCCCGAGGTTCTCGGCGCCATCCGCACCGTTGCCCATCTCGTCAAAGTGGAGGAGGTCGACTGATGGCCACCAAAAAGGCATCGAAGAAAGTCGCCGCCCCTGAGGGCGTCCTGAAGATCCACCACCTTCGCCCCGCTCCCGGATCGAATAAGGCCAAGACCCGCGTGGGACGCGGCGAGGGGTCGAAGGGCAAGACCGCAGGCCGCGGAACCAAGGGAACGAAGGCTCGCTACCAGGTCCCCGCTCGTTTTGAGGGCGGCCAAATGCCGATCCACATGAGGCTTCCGAAGCTGCGCGGATTCAAGAATCCGTTCCGCGTCGAGTACCAGGTGGTCAACGTCGGCGCTCTGAGCGAGCTTTTCCCCGAGGGCGGCAAGGTGACCGTCGAGGACCTCGTCGCCAAGGGCGCGGTTCGCGACAAGCATCTCGTCAAAGTCCTGGGGACCGGCGACTTGGCCGTCAAGCTCGACGTCCGAGTCGACGCCTGGTCGGGATCTGCAAAAGAAAAGATCGAAGCGGCCGGCGGAAGCATCGCCGCTCGCTGAACAAACGGGAATGCCCCCGCGCCTAGCGGGGGCATTCCCGTGTTGCATTCCTCGCGGCGGGTCGCGCTTCGGATGTAGTCGCGATCGGCTGGCGCCGGGTATAGTAATGAGAGCGGTGCGGGGCCGCCATCTGCCATCCCCGTGGTCGGGTCTCTCCCGAACCCATCGACGCGGGCACAGTCCGCAACACACCCGCGGTCTTACCGCAATCTGGAGGAATTTTGCTCAAGGCGTTCGCGGCCGCGTTCCGCACCCCAGACCTTCGCCGCAAGCTGCTCTTCACTGTCGCCATCATGGTGATCTACAGATTGGGCACTTTCGTTCCTGCGCCGTTCGTTTCGATACGCAACGTGCGCCAGTGCGCCGCTCAACAGGGCGAGGGCGATTTCCTCAATCTCCTCAACATGTTTTCGGGCGGGGCGATGCTCCAGCTGTCCGTTTTCGCGCTCGGCATCATGCCCTACATCACGGCGTCGATCATCATCCAGCTTCTGCGCGTCGTCATCCCGAGGTTCGAGCAGCTTCACAAAGAGGGACAGTCGGGAACGGCCAAACTCACCGAGTACACCCGCTATCTGACGATCGGCCTGGGGGTCCTCCAATCGGCGGTGTACGTCTCTCTGGCCAACA
>NZ_DBHHEV010000026.1:0-10151 GCF_057238965.1 Peptidiphaga sp. | reverse complement strand
TGCAGGCATCAGCCCATTCCGGGGGCGAACCCCGTCAAGATCACCATGGCCATCCTCGCCATGACGGCGGGAACCGGACTCATCATGTGGCTCGCCGAGCTCATTACGGAGCGCGGCGTCGGCAACGGCATGTCGATCCTCATTTTCACAGGCATTTGCGCCAACTTCCCCGGAATGCTCCTCAACGTCGTCCGCTCCAACGCGGGATGGAAGGGAGCGATCGTCGTCCTCGCTGTCTTCCTGGCCATCACAGCGGTGGTCGTCTTCGTCGAGCAATGCCAGCGGCGCATCCCGGTGCAGTACGCCAAGCGCGTCGTCGGGCGGCGCATGATCGGCGGCTCCACCACGTACCTGCCCATCAAGATCAACATGGCCAACGTCATCCCGGTCATCTTCGCGTCCTCGCTGCTCATGCTTCCGCAGATGATCGCCTCCTTCGGCAATCAGAACTCCGACTGGGTCCAATTCATCCACTCCAATCTGACCAGGCAAGGCGTCTGGTACTACGGCCTGTACGCTCTGCTCATCTTCGGTTTCACCTTCTTCTACACGTCGATCACCTTCGACACCGAGGAGGTCGCAGACAACATGAAGCGCTACGGCGGCTTCATCCCGGGCGTGCGCGCCGGCCGACCCACCGCGGAGTACCTCAGTTACGTTTCGAAGCGCATCACCTGGGTGGGCGCCATCTATCTGACGGTCGTCGCCCTCATCCCGTCCGTCATGTTCTCCGAGATGGGCATATTCCAGGGGACGTTCGGCGGAACGTCGATCATGATTCTCGTCGGCGTCGGCTTGCAGACGGTCAAGGACATCAACGCCCAGCTTCAGCAGCGCCATTACGAAGGCTTCCTCCGTTGACGTTCGCCGGGGGTGCCGCCGATGGAACGCGACAGTTCGCAAAGGACAACAAAGAACGCAACTAAAGCAACGCAAGGGAGTGTCCCAATGTCCATACGCTTCGTCCTCGTCGGCCCCCCAGGCTCAGGCAAGGGAACGCAGGCGCGGGCCCTCACAGAGCGCTTCGGGGTCCCAGCCGTCTCAACGGGCGCGATCTTCAGGGCCCACACCCGAGCGGGCGACGAACTGGGCCGCTTGGCGGACTCGTACACCTCGCGCGGCGAGCTCGTGCCCGACGACGTCACCGATCGCATGGTCGCGGCCAGGCTGAGCGAGGAGGACGTGGCCCGCGGATTCCTCCTCGACGGCTATCCGCGCAACCTCCACCAAGTCCACGCCCTCGACGACATACTCGGAGGCTTGGGGACAGCCCTCGATTTCGTCTTGGAGATCACTGCCGACGACGACGTCGTCGTGCAACGGCTCCTTGGGCGGGCCGCCGATGAAGGCCGCAAGGACGACACCGAGGACGTCATCCGGCATCGGATCGCCCTCTACCATCAGACGACCGAGCCCCTCATAGCCGAGTATCGGGCGCGAAGGATCCTCCTGAGCGTCGACGGCATCGGCGAGGTCGACGAGGTGGCCGAGCGCATAGGGCGCGCCGTCGACTCCTTCCTCAGCTCCCGCGCCTGATGTCCCGTTCCTCTCGCTCCTTGGAATACAAGACGGACGGCCAGATCTGCAGCATGCGCAAGGCGGGCTTGGTCGTGGCAGCGATCCATGCGGCCCTGCGCGAAGAGGTCCGCGCCGGGGTGACGACGCGTCGCATGGACGAGCTCGCCCGCGAGGTCTTGGAGGCCCACGGGGCACGATCGAACTTCTACGGCTACTACGGCTATCCGGCCCAGATCTGCGTCTCAGTCAACGAGGAGATCGTTCATGGAATCCCGGGGGAGAGGGTGCTCGAGGCCGGAGACTTGGTGTCGTTCGACTGCGGCGCCGTCCTGGACGGCTGGCACGGCGACGCGGCCTTCTCTGTTGCGGTTCCTGGCAAGGACGCTCCGGCGCGTAGGCGCCTATGCGAAATTGCCGAGGCCTCCATGTGGCACGGCATCGCGGCCATGGCAACGGGCGGCCGCGTGGGCGACATCGGGCGAGCCATCGACGATTTCGTTGTGAGCCTTCCCGACCCGCCGGGCATCGTCGTCGATTACGTCGGCCACGGAATCGGATCGGCCATGCACATGCCGCCGGATGTGCCGAACTTCCGCTCTCGCGAGCGCGGGCCCCGGCTCAAGCCCGGGATGGTGCTCTGCATTGAGCCGATGTTGACGGCTGGAGACCAGGCCAACCGGGTGCTTGACGACGAATGGACCGTCGTCA
This sequence comes from Peptidiphaga sp., assembly GCF_057238965.1. NCBI lineage: Bacteria > Bacillati > Actinomycetota > Actinomycetes > Actinomycetales > Actinomycetaceae > Peptidiphaga > Peptidiphaga sp. The sequence goes on along the minus strand of NZ_DBHHEV010000026.1, from coordinate 7,925 downwards.
CTGCGGACGGCTCGGATGCTTGCCACTGGGAGCATGAGGTGGCCCTTCACGCGGGAGGCATCTGGGTTCTGACCGCGCCCGACGGCGGCGAGGCCGGCCTGAAGCCTTTCGGAATCGCGCCCGCTCCTCTCGACTGACCGGCTTGCAGGGGCTCGCAGGATAGAACTTTACGTGAAATCGGCGTCATTTCGCCGCTCGGGGAACGGTCCCCAAGCGGCGAGCTGAATCATCTCATAGGATAGGGGGAGTCAGCCCCGAGCCGATCGGCAGACATCACGGCTGGTTCGCTTTGAACTGTCGGTTTCGTCAAGATTTGCTAATCGCGGTAGGTTTTCAACCCGCGATGACACGCGAATGTGACGAAGATGGATGCGGATTCGGCGATTGAGGGGTATTCTATAATCCTAGAAACATCAGGGTTCCCTGGTGTAGCCACCATTAGATCTCGTACACGCACAAGATTCGGGAGGGATGATCAAGTGGCAATATTCAAACTCGACTCAGACAAATTCAATCAACAACTAGCAAGTCTCTCGGAGGGCGGCGACAAGTTCCAAGAGGCTCAAAAGAGCTTCAGGTCGGGCGTTCAGATAGAAGCGGGTCCCGGCGGCGGCGAACACTGGTCAGCCGTCGACGAGCTTGACCATTTCAAGACGCCCCTGCACGCGTCGTTCGTCGCCATCGACGATGAACTGAAGTCCACCTCGGAGAGGCAGCACGCGATCATCGCGAATCTGCGGGAGTCTCTCAAGTCATTCCAGTTCATCGATGACCAAGAGCGTCAAAGCTACATGGACCAGCTAGACGCCCTGGACTCGAAGTTCGAGTACATTGCTCCTCAAGGAATGCAGTCCATTACCCGGGCCTTTAAAGCAGGCGCGGCGGCAATGAAGAAAGTGGCATCTGCGAAGAAGGATGATGAATAATGGCGACTCCCAATGCTGACAGGCTCCACGGCATCGAGTCGTGGGATACGACGTCGATTGAGCAGGCGAACAGCCATTTGCACAACGTCAAGGGCAAACTCGAAGAGGTCGCGGGGATCAACGAGAGGGTTGCCGCCGACCTTGGCTTGGAGGGGACGACGGCCAAGTCGGTCCAAGCTGACCTCAGCAGCGTTGCCCGCGATCTGAAGGACCATTCCGATGGGATCGGCAAGCTGATCGAGGTTCGCGAGGAGGCCATGAAAGGCGGCGTCCAAGCAAAACAGGAAAGCGCAGAAATCCAGGCTCATCTGGGTGCTTTCAAGAAAGAATACTCAATTTACGAGAACCTGGATAAGCTTGGAGGCGTAGCCGGCGCCGGCGGAGCTGCTGTCCAAGCCCAAGCGAAAGAGCAGCTTGAAGCTGCCCACGCCGAGTTTGAGAAGCGGGCTAAGAAGGTTCTCAGCGAGCTGCAATCGCGCACCGAGGCGGCGATCTCAGGGCTCCCGTTCATCCACAAGCAAATGAAATCGTACGGATCGGCTGAGAAGGGCTTCCACGAAGGGCTGAAAAAGCGTACGCCGGGCATAGGAGACTCGGACGACGGAGACGGGCGCGTTCGGCGAGGCTCCTCCGGCGACGGTTCTCCCGGCGGCTATCAGCAGACCGGCCCCTCAAGGTCGGCGACGGCATGGCACACGTCGGGAGGCGACGCTTCTGTCGGCTCGGCCGGAAGCCACGCCGGTTCGACTGGGCATTCTTCCGTCCACCCCGTTTCCCCCGGTCAACGAGCAGACAGCTGGTCTCTGCAAAGTTCGCATTACACGCCCTCCTCGTCAGGATCCTTGATTTCTGGAGGGGGAGCCCATCCATCGGGCCTCCATTCTCCGGCGGTGCACAATCCGCTGGCCTCGGCCGCAGCCATCGGCGGGGGAGGCGCAGCGGTGGCTGGATACAAGGCCTATCAGGCTGCCCGCGCTGCGCGAACGGCCCAATCGATGCCGACTTCGCGTGCCTCTTCAATGAGGTCGGGGGCCACCATGCGCACTCCGACGACGTCCTCGACGAGTATCGTCAAGGGCGCGACGACGGCGGCCCGCGCGACGACGTCCGCGACGAGTCAGGGAAGGGCCGGCAGCGTCCGAGGCGGCGCCAGCGGTATTGCGCGTCCCGTGTCCGCTTCCTCCGCCCGTGGGTCGAGCATCATGAAAGGCGGCGCGACGACGGCTGCTCGTTCGGCCGCTTCGACGTCTTCCGGTCGCGGGTCGGGGATCATGAAGGGTGCGACGACGGCGGCTCGCACGACTTCGTCCGCGACGAGCCAGGGGACTGCAGGCAGTGCTCGAGGCGGTGCGACGTCAGCTCGCGGGGCGGGTTCGGCAACCGCCCGCGGGACTGGGGCTTCGGGGCGTGGTGCAGCATCCATGGCCGGACGCTCCGCTGGAGGTTCCTCTTCGGCCAAGGGCGTGAACGGAGCCCGCGGGGGAGCCGGTGCGTCCGCAGGGCGTTCCTCCTCGACTGCGGGGCGTGCCTCCGCCGTGGGGCGCACAGCTTCGTCGACGGCGAGCACGTCCTCACGCAGCGGCTCGGCCCGTCCGGGGATGACGCGGCCAGGAGCCTCCGCAGGGAGCAGGTCCGCCTCCACGTCGCGCGCCATATCGGGATTGACGGGCGGACGCGGAAAGGATCGCAAGGACAAGCGTCGGGAAGACCACCGCTCGATTGAAGAGACGCGGGTTACCCCTTACGAGACGGACAACACTGTGACCTTCCTTGAGGCCGGCCGACGTGAGGAGCCTCAGGAGGGCCAAGGCAAGCATCAAGGTTAGCCTCGGTCTAATCTGAAATTAAAGGTGTGGGGTGAGACCGGATCCGGTCTCACCCCACACCTTTGCGTTGTGCGCCGAGAACAGTCCCAGAGACAGCCCTGCTAATTCCCTGCCACCGGCGCTTCAAGCTTTTATCAGTAAGAGGCAACGCGACACAACGTGTCATCGGGGGCGGTATCTTGTGTCGGGGTCGTCTTGTACGGGGGTCGGCGCTTGAGGAGAGGTCGGGGGCGCGTTGTGGCCGTAGCCTGACGGCGGCGCGGCCTGGGCGTTGTTGTGCGGGTAGTGGGTTGGGTTTGTGGCCTGCTGATCGGGGACGTAAGGCTGTGCGTGTTGTGTCAAAGTCGAAGGAACGACAGGTGCCTGGCTGGGACCGGTGGTTGGAGCATGAGCTGCCCGTCGCCTGTGTCCGAGAAGGAACCAGATTCCTATGATGACTGCCAGAACGCCGCCGCCGACAAGCCCCCAGCCCCACGCAGGGAAGCTGTCTCCGCTATTGTTGCGCGAGGGCGGTTTTGCTCCGGTTCCATTGTTTGTTGCGGGGTTCGATGTGTGGGAAGCTGACGGCGACGATTGCGACGTCCCGCCGCTTTTCTCGGAAACGATTGTGAAACCTTGAACTGAATACTCCAGGCCTTTTATGACGACCTTATTTCCATCTATCTTCCCCACTGTGCTTTTCAGGACTTTTCCTGGCATTATAATTGTTGTTGTAGCATTAAGCTTACTCTCTGGATATTTTTTTATGTTTGAAGGGGTTACATGTATTTTATAGGTTGTCCCCTCGTCGATGAGTTTCATTTCGTCGGCTATCTGCTCGGTGGATGTGAGCCTGCATTTAATGTGCCCGCCCGGCGAAGTTATATCCTCCATCTTTCCATGTTTGATAAATTTCGCCAAGGGTTTGATGCCTGTGTGTAGGCCAGAGCAGGTTTGGTTGATTTTTCTCATTGTGTCTAGGTCGTCTTCGGCTATCATCTCCGTTTGTACACTGCCGTCGGCGTGCATCTCGATGGTGATGTCGGTGCGGCATGCGGATAGAAGGAAGGCCGTAAAGGCTATCAAAATGGCCTTGATGAGGGAAGTCTTTTTTGCGTGGACGGTCATGTCGAGTCTCCTTTGTTTCGAGAATCGGATGGCTTGCAGAGTTGCCGTACTGACCTCAGCTTAGCGCGCGCAGACTTGCAGCGCTTTGTATGTGTGAAATCTCGGGACCAACTCTCTCAACCTTCTATCTGGAATGGCTTGTTGATCCGAGTCTCATCGGGGGCGGTATCTTGTGTCGGGGTCGTCTTGTACGGGGGTCGGCGCTTGAGGAGAGGTCGGGGGCGCGTTGTGGCCGTAGCCTGACGGCGGCGCGGCCTGGGCGTTGTTGTGCGGGTAGTGGGTTGGGTTTGTGGCCTGCTGATCGGGGACGTAAGGCTGTGCGTGTTGTGTCAAAGTCGAAGGAACGACAGGTGCCTGGCTGGGACCGGTGGTTGGAGCATGAGCTGCCCGTCGCCTGTGTCCGAGAAGGAACCAGATTCCTATGATGACTGCCAGAACGCCGCCGCCGACAAGCCCCCAGCCCCACGCAGGGAAGCCCTTTCCGCTCTCGCTCTGCGGCGGCTTCGGCTCATCTGAATCATTTGATGTTATATTAGGATTGTTGTTGATATTTGAAGTATTGGAGGACTTTTCTTTCTCTGAAACAATGGATATTCCCTTAAACCAAACGTTAGGGTCCTCGATGATCACCTTATTCCCTTCTACCTTCCCTATGTTTGTTTGAGTAACTTTGCCCGGCATGATAATTGTCATTTTTAGCTGAAACTTACTGAAGTCACCGTTGATTTTCCATTTTGGAACGTTAATGTAATATTTACCGGACTCCTCCTTCAAGGTCGTAGTTCCTTCCATTGGTTCAGTAGAGGTAACCTTACATTTAGTTTTTCCTCCCGGAGGGGTAAGGTTTTCTATTTTTGGATTTTTGATGAATCTAGCGTTTGCTTGAGCCATTATTTTCACGCTTTCGCATGTTCGCTTGAGTTCGGTCATATATCCTGTAGTATCCTCTACTTCAAACGATAAGACTGTGTTAGCATCAAGTCGGTAATCGATGGTTCCTTCGAGACGGCAACCGGTCAGTAAGAAGGTCGTAAAGGCTATCAAAATAGCTTTGATTAAGGAAGTCTTTTTCGCGTGGACAATCATGTCGAGTCTCCTCTGTTTTGAGAATCGGATGGCTTGCAGAATTGCCGTACTGACCTCAGCTTAGCGTGCAAGGGCTACCGCGCTTTGATTGCATGAAAGCTGGGAACCGTCTTCCTCGATCTTCTATCCGGAATGGCTCGTTGATCCGAGTCATGCTGGGGGCAGCTGGCGTCAGGGTCGCCTCGGATGTGGCCGGTGTTTGAGGAGTGTCCGAGGGCGGGTCGCATCCGTAGCCTGACGGCGACGTCGTCTCGCGTTTCAGTCCCGTTTGTGCGGACGGTCAGTAAAGCAGGAAAGGCTTCATGCCACCGTTCTGCACTGTGTTAAAAAGTGGGACACATTGCATTTTTGCGGTAGTGTAAGCAAAGTTAAACACATAGAGAACCATGTTTAGTGATCATAATGGATCTAAGTAAAGGCGGAACTAAGCGTCTTTGCCTTAGCCCTCCTAAGGCCTTGCGTCGAAGTGTTTTATGTTGTAGAGTGAGTGACGGGACGGCTAAACCTGCAGATATGGCGGTCATCACGTCGTCAAACCGGCCGGGCAGGGCTTTCGTTTTGCCGGGGGCGGCAGGTTGATCATATCGCCAAGCTCGCAGGAGCTGGCGTTTCATTGGGTTTGAAGGGGCTGCCGTCCCGTCAAACTTACGCTGACAGTCGTGTTCGGCCGACTTAACAGGGCTGCTGTCTTGTCGGGTCGTCGAAAGCGGTTGCGTTCTTATTGGCACAGTGGCGCTATGCGTGTTGTCGGGCCCAAATCGGCTTGGCTCTGCACGGCGTCGCTTCACGGACAGTATTCAATTCACGCAAGTTAACAAGGGTCGGTGCGCTGGCCGGCAGGGCGAGCGCGCATCATGGAGGGATTTGTCATGTCGTATGCAATGGTTTCAGGCGGCGATGCGCTTCCGTTGCCGGAGTACGTTGATTTTGACAGCGCGCTGGTGCAGCTGTCGCATGTCAATGAGGCGTTGCATCGATCGCAGATCATGGCCGGAAGTGTCAACCCGGATTCGATGACCGGGGAAATGGTCGAAGCATGGAAGCGGGAGGTTGAAAAGCTGACTGGCACAGTCCGGCGGGTCAGCGGGATGATTCACGCAGTGGTCCAGGCCATTGACTCTTACAAGTATCTTTACAGGCAGACCATTGCGGACGTCAAAGGAATGCAGGAGGAGTGGGATGGGGATATGCGGGCTTTCAAAGTCATCGACGTTTTGGGCGAAGGTGCAACCAAGGACGAGAGGAAGAGGCTGGAGGACAAGCAGTTCGAGCTGGCGGGCCGGTACAACCGGCGCATCGAGGAGTTGGACTCGGAGGCCGAGACGTTGTCGAAGAAGATCGAATCGATTCTTGGCGACCTCGCCCCCTCCGCTGGGAAAGTCGGGGCCGGGGCCGGGCGGCGTCCGGACCGCAACGATCTAGGCGTGGCCCTTTTCGGAGGAGGAGGAATTCTCGGTGCCCAGACGACGACGGCCAACGCCGAGGCCGACGCCGCTGACTTGTCCAGGCTCGTCTCCGACGTCGACGAGGACGGGGTTCCAACGAAGAAGGCGTTGGAAGAAATGAAGAAGAAGGGCTACCTTGACCGCCTCGGGACCGACCCCTACTTCTGCGCGGCCGTTGCTGCGAAGATCAACCCCAAACGGATGGCCGACCTGGGGCGCAAGATCGATGAAAAAGTCCGAATCGGGATGGTTGTGAATGGACCTTCTTCGACGCGGTTTGATCAGCTTGGCGGACGAGCTGAGGATCTTCAACGGCTGTATGGAGGTTTTGGTGCGTCGGTGATGGTTGCGACCGGTTCGGTGCCACGGGGGCTAGACGGGGAGGCGAAAGACACGTGGGAGACATGGAAGAGGTTTTCCGAGAACGGCGGGGTGTCTATGAAAGTCAAGTCGGGGACTGAGTCGATGGCCCAATGGAGGAAAGATTACCTCGAATCCATCAAAGCCGCCGGACGCGAAGGCTCCAAGGGAGCGCCTGGCATGTTTCACTTCAACAGGGACACGCGGGGCTATGTCCATTTGGGGCAGATGATTGGCATAGGTGCCAAGGCCCACCCGGAGCTGACGTTTTCCAACGAGTTTGTCAACGGCAAAGGCTCGGTCATGCACGACCTGCTCAAATGGGACCGCGAACAAGGAGCCGACTACCGCGCGTCCTACAAAGACAACGCATATGTTCAGATGGCGGCCAAATACGGAAACTTTTCCACTTTCGAGGGGCTGGGCTCGCGTGATCCCGTGGCGAATATGATGTATGGGATGGACGGGGACCCCAAGGTCAGCCGGGAGTTTCTTGCCAGCGAGGTCGACGTGCCCGGGAACAAGGATCCGAACGTGGCCCGTTATCTTGTCGGGTCCCGGTATGCTCTGTCGCACGGGGCCTCGGCGTATGTGGACCACGGCGAGCAGCTCGGACACATTGTGGACGAGGCGACCTCCGGCAAAGATGCCGTCCACGATCCACGCACCTTCACCGCCATCCGGGGCTACCTCCAAGGATATACTGAGGGTCTGCGCTCGGGTGGGATCAACGGCAGTGACCCCGGTCAGAGTCTGGGTGCCAAAGGCGAACCGCGCTTCGGGGCCGCCCACTACGGCCTGCGCTCATGGACAGGACAGATCCTCAAAGAATACACCGACGACCTCGCCCGGGAACTGACGAGCCCTTCAGGAGTCCAGTCCGGGGACGGGGCGGTCTACGACGTCAAAGACAAACGCTACCGGCTTGTTCTTCCGGCTTCGTTGGTTGACGACATGACACTCGCCAAGAGAGGGTTGTTTACTGATTTGGCTTTTGAGAATGGTGTGCGTGACACTCAAATCACCGGGTTGCATGGGCGTCCGCCGGCGTTGCTGGAGTTGGCGAACAAAGCGACCCAGGGCATGTACCGTGACGGAGTCGAGGCGTGGCGGGTGGACAGCAAGTATGGTCAGCATGTGGTTGGGCGTTATGGGGCGTTGTTGTCTCATTTGGA
>NZ_DBHHEV010000025.1:4371-26082 GCF_057238965.1 Peptidiphaga sp. | reverse complement strand
CTCGCCGGTTTGTCCAAAGGAGGGCATTCATGCGTCGCACCACAAGCATCGTGGCCGCCGTGGCGGCGGCTGCGGTATCTCTCGGAGGCCTAGCGGCCTGCTCGAGCAGCTCTGACAAGAAAGACGACGGCAAAGCCTCCGTCTACTACCTCAACTTCAAACCCGAAGCCGAGAAGGCCTGGAAGAAAGTCGCGGCAGAATACAAGAAGAAGACGGGCGTCGAGGTCAAGATCCGCACCGCGGCGGCCGGAAACTACGAGCAGACGCTCAAGACAGAAATCAACAAGTCTGACGCACCGACCCTCTTCAACGTCAACGGCCCCATTGGCCTGAAGAACTGGGAGAAGTACGCCTCGGATCTGAGCGACGAGAAATTCACCAAGGATCTGACAAAGAAAGATTTGGCGCTCAAGGGCGAAGACGGCAAGATCTACGGCGTCCCCTTCACCACCGAGGGCTATGGAATCGTTTACAACGACGCCATCATGAAGAAGTACTTCGCCCTGCCGGACGCCAAGGCGAAGTCGGTCGACGAGATCAAGGGCTTCGACAAGCTCAAGGAAGTCGCCGAGGACATGCAGGCCAAGAAGGACCAGCTCGGCATCAAGGGCGCATTCGCTTCGACGTCGCTCGCTTCCGGGGAGGACTGGCGCTGGCATACCCACCTGGCCAACTACCCCCTCCATTACGAGTTGAAGGACGCCAAAGCCAAGGACGCCGACACCCTTAAGGGGACCTACCTCGACAACTACAAGAAGATCTTCGACCTGTACCTGAAGAACTCGACGGTTTCGCCTTCGGAGGCGAGCAACAAGTCCGTTTCCGACTCGATGTCCGAGTTCGCCCGCGGCCAGGCCGCCATGGTCCAGAACGGCAACTGGGCCTGGGAGCAGATCAAGGGCGACAAGGGCAACGTCGTCAAGCCTGAGGACGTTCATTTCCTTCCGATCTACACGGGAGTCAAAGGCGAGGAAAAGAACGGCATCGCGATCGGAACGGAGAATTACCTCGCCCTCAACAACAAGGCCTCCGAATCCGACAAGAAGGCTTCGATCGACTTCGTCAATTGGCTCTACACCTCCAAGGAAGGCGCCAAGATGGTCTCCGAGGACCTCGGCTTCATCGCGCCTTTTGAGGCATTCTCCTCCCAGAGCCCGTCCGATCCGCTCGGTAAGGAAGTGGTCAAGTACATCAACAACAAGGACCTGGATCCCGTGACCTGGGACTTCACGGTCTTCCCCTCGGAAGACTACAAGAAGCAGCTCGGCTCGCACCTCCAGCAGTACGCAGCCGGCAAGGAAGAGTGGTCCGACGTCGCCAAGTACTTCACTTCCGAGTGGAAGAAGGGCAAGGAACAGAACAAGGACAGCTAACGCACAGGCGGGCCGACGCCGCCCCGGCTCGGCCCGCCTTCCCGCAGCGCAAGTCCGGCGTCGGGGCGAACCCGCGCAAGGAGATACACGGCGGCATCGGCCCTCCGGCGCTTCGGCGCAGCGACGGAGCCGCGGGTGCCCGCGTGGCCGTCTTACCGCACTCGCCTGCGGAGCGGCACCGCAATCTCTGTAAAGTGACAACGCCCAGTCCTCGCAGGGCAAGGGCACACCGCCGGCTCGTCGCCGCACTTCTTTTTGGAGACCGATCATGACCAGATCCTTGAAGAAATACTTCCCGGTCTTCACCGGGCCCACACTCATCGCTTTCACCATCGCCTTCCTCATTCCCTTCGTGGTGGGCGTCTACCTTTCCTTCAACAAGTTCACGGCCATCGACGACGCCGAATGGGTGGGTCTGAAAAACTACGCAGCCGCGTTCTCCGAAAGGTCGCACTTCGTCGAGGCCTTGACTTTCACGGCCATGGTCACGGCGGTGGCCATCGTCACCGTCAACATCGGCGCATTCACACTCGCCTACATGCTCACCCGCAAGCTCCGCGGAACCAACGTCTTTCGAACCGTCTTTTTCCTGCCGAACCTCATCGGCGGCTTGGTGCTCGGCTATACGTGGCAGACAATGCTCAACGCGATCATCAACCGTTTCGCCGAAGGGTCGATCCAAGACGATTGGAGGTACGGGTTCGCAGGACTCGTCTTGTTGACCAGCTGGCAGATGATGGGCTACATGATGATCATCTACATCGCGGGCCTGCAGAACGTTCCGCCCGAGCTCATTGAGGCCGCGCAGATCGACGGCGCTTCCAAATGGCAGGCGATGAGGTCCGTGACCCTGCCGATCATGATGCCTTCCATCACCATCTGCACATTCTTGACGCTTGCCAACACGTTCAAGATGTACGACCAAAACCTTGCCCTGACGGACGGCAAGCCCTACAAGGAGACCCAGATGGCGGCCCTCAACATTTTCAAGAGGATGTTCGACATTCGCAACGGCGAGGGCACAGCGCAAGCCATGGCCGTCATCTTCTTCATCGTCGTCGCCGTCATCGCCTTCATTCAGCTGCGCGTCACCCGTTCGAAGGAGGTCGACCAGTGAGCGCCACCAACAGCAACGCCGCGCGTTCGGCGTCGGGCACCGCAAACACCCAGTCCGACGCCGCTTCCGGCGCCGTCGCAGCCGAAGCGGCGCATACAGCGTCCGGCGCGGCGAGCACCCCGTCCGACTCCGAACGTCCCGACTCCAAGGGGTCGGCGGCCGCGAAAGCCTCGGCCGCCGCGAAAGCGCCGATGCCCGCTGTCTCGCGTCCGCGTTTTTCCCCGGGCAGGGCGGTTCTCACGCTTTTCTTGACGCTGCTTTCGCTTCTGTGGCTCATTCCGCTCGCATTCATTCTGATCAACTCGTTCAAGGGCAAGCTGTTCATCTCGGAAAACCCTTTCTCGCTGCCGGACGGGGAGTCGAGCGTGGGTCTGAACAACTACACGAAGACCCTCGGGGACGAGAATTTCGGCCAGGCGATCTTGTGGTCGCTGTTCATCACGGTGGCCTCTGTGGCCGTGATCGTCTTCTTCTGCGCGATGACGGCCTACTACATCACCCGCGTGAAGACGTGGTGGACGTCGGTGATCTACTACCTTTTCGCCTTCTCGATGATCGTGCCGTTCCAGATGGTCATGTTTCCGACGTCGAGCATCGCCGACAGGCTAGGGCTGGCAACTCCCTGGGGAATGGTGCTGCTTTATCTCGGATTCGGCGGGGGCCTTTCGGTGTTCCTTTTCTCCGGCTTTGTCAAGTCGATCCCGCTGGAGATCGAGGAGGCCAGCTACATCGACGGCTGTTCGCCGCTGCAGAACTACTTCCGCGTGGTCATGCCGCTGCTCAAGCCGACGGCGGTCACCGTGGCCATTCTCAACACGATGTGGGTGTGGAACGACTTCCTCCTCCCCTACCTCGTCATAGGCAGCGACGAGCGCTACAAGACGATCCCGATCGTCATCCAAGGAATGATCGGAACGAACGGGAACAAGGACCTCGGGGCGCAGATGGCGGTGCTGGTCATGGCAGTCATCCCGATCGTCGTCTTCTACCTGGCCTGCCAGAAGTACATCGTCGAGGGCGTGGCCGCGGGCGCGGTCAAGGGCTGAGCCACGCGATCGCATGGGCGTCCTGTCTCCCGACTCGAAGTTCTATCGGGGCCTGTCGACGGCAACCGATCTGGTCATAGTCAATCTGCTGACGCTCGCCGCCTCCATTCCCGTGGCGACGGCGGGCGCGGCGCTCACGGCCTGCGCCCGGGTCTGCGGCGAGACGGTCCGCGAGGAGGACGGCTACCTCGTGCGCACGTGGTGGGCCGCCTTCCGCAAGAATCTGGTTCAATCAATGGGCTGGTGGATTCCCTGTGCAATCCTCCTCGGCGCGGGCGCGGCCGAGAGCTGGCTCCTTTCGGGCATCGACGATTCTCGCTTGGCCGGCGGCCTGAACGGCCTGCTCATCGTGGGGCTCGCCGCCGTGCTGGGCGTGCTCAGCTGGACGGCGCCGCTCCAGGCATTCTTCGAGAACACGGCAATCGGCCACGTGGGAAACGCCGCGGTGCTTGCCGGGGGCTACCTGTGGCGCACACTGGCCAATGTCGCAGTGGCTCTCACTCCGCTGGCCGTCTTCGTCGCGGTTCCCAAGGCGCGCATGGCCGCAGTCTGGTTCGTTGCGATCATCGGCGTCGCGTTCACGGCATACATGCAAGCCATCATCGAGAAGGCCGCGCTGGACAAACTGCTCGATGCGGCCCGCGACTAGGAGTTTTTGTCTCCGGGGCCGGAACAGTCTCCGGCTGCCGAGAGCGGGGAAGCATCGTCAGCGAGCGAATCGGCACCGACCGTCAGTTTAGCCGGCCGCCGAGAGCGGGGAACCATCGGCCCTCTGAGGCAAGCGGCAAGCGAGCTGGCGGGAACAGAACGATGCCGCGGCAGAACAACGTAGCGGCGGCAAAGCGACGTCAAAGCGCAACGGCGAGGTCAGCCCGCGCAGGAGAGGCGCCCGGAGAATAAAGCGTCGGCACGGCATAGGCACGGTGTCAGAGCATAGGCGCGGTGTCAGGGTCGTTTTACCGGGCAAAGAAGGGCGCGGTTTTGTCGGCACGGCATAGGCACGGTGTCAGGGCATAGGAGTGCGGCGAGGCATGAAAAGTGCCTTCGTGCATGACAACGGCCGTTCAACGGAAAGCGCCGTCGTCGGCAAAATCTCGCCGACGACGGCGCAGCGTCGTGTCCGGTGGAATCTGAGCCGTCTAGCCAGACCGCCGTTGTCCCAGTCGAACCGAAGCGATCGTCAAGAAGCTCTGGCCTCAGCTCATCTTGGTTCCGACCGAGCCGAGGCGGTCACAGGCTTCGAGCACGCGGGCGGCCATGCCGGCCTCGGCCAGCTTGCCCCACGAGCGCGGGTCGTAATCCTTCTTGTTGCCGACTTCGCCGTCGACCTTGAGGACGCCGTCGTACTTGCGGAACATGTGGTCGGCGACGGGGCGGGTGAAGGCGTACTGGGTGTCTGTGTCGACGTTCATCTTGATGACGCCGTTCTCGACGGCGAGGGCGATCTCGTCTGCGGTGGAGCCAGAGCCGCCGTGCATGACGAGGTCGAAGGGGCGGTTGTTCTTCCAGCCGACCTTCGCCGCAACCTCTTCCTGGATGGTGCCCAGGATCTCGGGGCGCAGCTTGACGTGGCCGGGCTTGTAGACGCCGTGGACGTTGCCGAAGGTCAGAGCCGTCAGGTAACGGCCGTTCTCGCCGAGGCCGAGAGCCTCGACCGTGGCGAGCGCGTCTTCGGTGGTGGTGTACAGCTTCTCGTTGATTTCGCCGACCACGCCGTCTTCTTCGCCGCCGACGACGCCGATCTCGATCTCGAGGATGGTGTTGGCGGCCTGCGACAGGGCGAGGAGCTCTTTGGCGATCTCGAGGTTCTCAGCCAACGGAACGGCCGAGCCGTCCCACATATGCGACTGGAAGAAGGGAAGGCGGCCGGCCTTGACTTCCTCGGCCTCGAGCTCGAGCAGGGGGCGTACCCACGAATCGATGTTCTGCTTGGCGCAGTGGTCGGTGTGGAGCGCGACGGTCACGGGGTAGTTCTTGGCGACTTCGCGCGCATATGCGGCGAGGGCGAGCGAACCGGCGACGCGGTCCTTGACAGTGGAGCCCGAGGCGTACTCGGCGCCGCCGACGGACACCTGGATGATGCCGTCGGACTGAGCTTCGGTGAATCCCTGCAGGGCCGCTGTGAGGGTCTGCGATGACGTCACGTTGATTGCCGGGTAGGCGAACTTGCCTTCCTTGGCGCGGTTGAGCATCTCTGCATAGACTTCAGGGGTTGCGATAGCCACGAATAATCTCCTTCGTGTTGTTGCTGACTACCCTCTTATTCTCTCACTTGACGGCAGGTACACAACACGCGAACGTCCCAAGATTCCCGCCCGCGACTGAGGCCACTGTCACGCTGAGACGGCGGTCACTGCTTCGGCAAGGCGGTCGGCACCCTCCAAGGCAGCCAACACCGCCTTCCAAGGCCACCGATACTGCCTCCACAAGGCTGCCGTCGCTGCGAATCGCTCCCAGGAGACGTGCTCCAACACAACGGTGCTGCACTTCGGCCGCGCTTCAAAGCCGCGCGCTCCCTCACCGATGCTGCACGGACCACCAATGCATGGCGATGGCGGCGGCAGCAGCCACGTTCATCGAGCGGGTGGAACCGTACTGCTCGATGCGCACGGCGAAGTCGCAGGCCGCAAGCAGCTCGGGCGAGATGCCGGAGGATTCCTGCCCGAACACGAGCAGGCACCGCTCGGGCAGCCGGGTCTCTTCGAGCGCAGCCGACCCCGGCGGATTGTCAACGGCAACCATCACGTAGTCGTTTGCCCTGGCCCATTCGACGACGTCGCGCACCTCAGGCCGATGGAAGACGTCCACATACCTGTCGGTGACGAGCGCGCCCTTGCGGTTCCACCGCTTGCGGCCCACGATGTGCACGCCGGAGACATTGAAGGCGTTGCCGGTGCGCACGATCGAGCCGATGTTGAGGTCGTGCGCCAGGTTCTCGATGGCGATCTGGAGGGCCGCCCGGCTGGGAGCGAGATCGGCCCGAATCGCCTCGACGCTCCAATAGCGGTACTTGTCGATCACGTTGCGCCGGTCGCCGCTTTCCAGCAGGGCCGGGTCGAGGCGCGGATCATCCGGCCACGGGCGAGGATGCGGGCCGACGCCGACGTCGCGCCGCGCGTTGCCCAGCGAGGGGTCCTCGGGCGGTCCGGAAAGCTGCGCGGGCTCGAAAGACCCGGCGGGGCTGCTCGCCGCCGCGGGCAGTTCCCCGACATCGCCTACCGCCTCGTCCGCCAGCTGCTTTGCCCCGACCGCTTTATCCGCCAATCGCTCCGCCCCGGCGGCAGAATCCGCTGCCGCCGCATCCGGCCTCTGAGCTACGCCGAGGGGTTCGTCGACAGCCTCCGTTGGGTCATCAGTCACGCCGACCTCCCCGTCACGCCGAGAAACTGATCCGCTGCCTTATCGCTGGCCCTTGCCTTCGCAGCGGAAGCCGCCACAGCAACCGAAGCCGCGTTCGCCGCCTCACATCCGGGCTTCCGCCTCATGCCCTGGCTTCCAGGCCAAGTCATACCTGGGCTTCCAGGCCGAGGTCTTCCAGTCCAAGCGCGGCAAGGTACGGAACGCCGCAGGCTTCGATCTTTTCCCTGGCGCCGGTGGCCCGGTCGACGACCACCGCCACGGCCAGCACGTTCGCCCCGACCTCGCGCGCGGCTTCGAGGGCTTGGATGGGCGAACCGCCGGTCGTGGACGTGTCCTCCAAGATCACGACGTTGCGCCCTTCAATGGACGGGCCTTCGATTCGCCGCTTTGTGCCGTGGTCTTTGGTTTCTTTGCGCACGACGAAGGCGTCGACGTCGAGTCCGCGGGAAGCCGCGGCGTGCATGATGGCGGTGGCCACGGGGTCGGCTCCCATCGTCAGTCCGCCGACGGCGTCGGCCACGCCCGCGCCGAAACCCGCCTCCTCGAGCATGTCGAGCATGACATGCCCCACAAGCGGGCCCGCCTCGTGGTGAAGCGTGGCACGGCGCATGTCCACGTAATACGAGGACTTCTTGCCGGAGGCCAGCGTAAAGTCCCCGCGTTGGACGGCCAAAGAGCCGACCAGTTCAATGAGTCGCCTGCGAAGAGAATCGTTCACGGACTCAAGTGTAGTGGGGCAGAACTCGTGAACTTCAAGTTAGTCTTATCGTCATTTGACAAAAGCAATCTATTCAAGTATCACGGTTGCATATAAACAGTAGAGACATATTTTTTAGAAGAAACACCTATGAAAAGGCCTAAAAATACAGTTTTTAACTAAAAAATGTATCTAAGCTAAGTTATTCAATCGAGACTACTGTGTTGATTAACAGCCAGGTTACTCTTGGAAAATGCACGTTATTCATCCGTCAGGATTCTACTCATATGAATATGTGATATGAGGTCTGCATCTGCGGTCGGCGACATCTTGCTAAACTGTGCGTTTTTCCGCTTCGGCCTCACAGTCAGCATTCTAAATATTCTAAGCATATACTTAAGGTTATGCGATCTAAGCTCTATATTTTTCACTGAATCTGTGTACAAGCGTGAAGCTTCGACACTTAGCTCCGTAGAAGCAACGCGGGGACCTCGCTCGCCCACGCCAGCTCCCCTGCTCCTCTTTACCGACATCGAATGGTCGAAGTTGTAAGACACAAAACCTAGGGGGACTTGCCGACCGGTCTAGTGCGGATGCGGGGAACGAGCACCCCACCATGCGGGCAGCCGAGCCTGCACCTACATTGCAGCAGGCAAAAAGGAATGCGTTTGCTCCGCCGCCCACCGTCAGTCCGCCGACGGCGTCGACCATGCCCACGCCAAAGCCCGCTTGTCGAGCATGTCATGCTCGACAAGCGGGCACAGCCTCATGATGAAGGGTGGCGCGGCGCATGTTCACGTAGTACGAGAACTACTTGCCAGAGGCCGGCGTAAAATCCCTGCATGGGACGGCCAGAATTGGCGGTCTCCGTCGATTGCGCAGACCTCCCCATGAAGTCTCCGCACCAAGCAACCAGAAGTTGACACGTTCAACAGACCAGCCACGAAAAGGGCCGTTCGTGCCGTCACGATCGATATCCACGTGCAGTGACCACTCATGCTTTTAAGGAACCCGGCTATTCCAGAACCTACTTGTATTGGTTTAAAACAATGCATAAACGTACAGATAGACACATATCACTCTTTGCGCTGCCATGGATCACTAGAAGAGGCCTGGCCTTCAAATTCCGCCATTTTACTGTCTAATTCCTTTGCCGATCGGTAGTCAATATCCTCATACATATCAAGAACCACTCCCAAAGTATGAGCACCTAAGTAGATATCTTCCGATAGATCCCGACTTAAATCGGCCAATCTCTCTTTTATGTCATAAAATTCAAGAGAAGGTCCATTGAAACCACATCCGATATCCGCTGCCCGACCGAGAGCAATTTCGAAAGATCGAACGGCTTGAGACAATACACTCACACCCGCAGCGACTTCGGGGAAAGTCACATCAGCAATTTCTCTCATCAGATAAACATCTCCAATTTTGAGTTCAGTGTCGCGAGAGTTGGTCCCGCCATTCCTATCCGTCTTATCCACATCGTCGTAGTGAACAACTGGAAAGTCCAAGTCAAAGTCGTGTCTGTTTTCATCCATTTTCACATAGTTGCTTTTGAGGTTACTGCGTACCGACTGCTCAAGCTCTTTCAATTGCCTGTTGACCTCTTCCAGAGCTTTTTCCATGTTATCCATCACGGTGTCATATGACTGCGGGGCAGGTTTGACCTCTCTCTCCATTACGTCGCCAATCGTTTCTAAACCTAAAGCGACAAGCCCGGCCCCCATTACCCAAGCCGTTCCTCCACTAGCGATAGCGGCAACTGCGCTGGCTCCCGCGGCAATGATGCGAACATCAGCGGCTGTGATTTCCTCATGTGGCTGATTGGCAACTGAAGCAAAGGACTCCCTGGCTTGCTTAGCGATACCTAGAACAGCCGAACGCGCGCTGTCTATCCCAGCTCGCTCCGCCACAAGAGCGGTTTCAATGACATACGAAACACCACAGAACTTATTCATGATATCCTGCATTCGGAAAAGAAAGTTATTCTTAAAGCTAGACATTCCAACACCAGACAACTGCGTGCGAGCTACGTCGTTTGCCCCTTCCAACTGCTTGGCAATCGTCCCCTGAAACACTGGCGTCTTGCTGCCTTCCTCTGTGTCCCCCTGAATGACCTGATTAGCCAAGCAGCTATAGACTGTCTCACATATCTCTTTTCCACCGTCAAGCCCGGACGGCTCAGGGAGCGAACGCCATTTATCTAGCGCCTTATCGACACGCGACATCACATCCATAGCTTTCAACTTCCACTCATTGAGAGCGCCACTTTTCAGCACTTCCCCTCCGCCAAAAGGTTCAAGTCCCCCATTACCGTGGTCATCAGGAGCCGTTAAACCGATGCCTTCATCCGGGTTGTTCAAATCGACTTGAGTGTCTTCATATATGTATCTATCACCTTTTACACACCAAAAATCGAAGCCAGAGAAGTAAGCATCAACAGCAGCTCTTTTAACTTTGCCGATAAGACCGTCGAGAGTGTAGAAAGTCATTTTCGCCCTTTCAATAGAAGCCTTGTTCCTATAAGTTGAGGTTTCCCCTTTAGAAATCTTAACAACCAAAGAAAGCCTATTGAAAGTTTAAATAAGGTGCAGACTCCCCAGATAAATAGACAGATTTTCTATTCTAAAAGAACATGCATCATGCACAAAATCATGTTAAACTCATTTACATCAACATTATTTAATATAATCGGATCGTGAACCGTTTAACAACTTAAAAATCAATAAAATTCATTATATTTAAACAAATGTGCAGCTTCACTACCCAACTTCACTAGAGTGAAGATCAAATAGAGTGACCCCTAACCATTTGGCAAGTAAAATCGAAACTTCTATTTGACTGCTTGCATAGCCTCAGAAGTACTGGAGTTTCCGTTGCTCTGATCTTCTTCTCCCTAGTTACGCTTTTTTCGTCTACGGCCGTCGCCTTTCCTTGAGTAGGACACCGTGCCTCTTCTTCATCGAATGAATATGCTCCCGAGCTTTCACATGTCTGAGTTAAGGGGGCTTGAGCCTATTGCAGCGTGAAGCAGTTGGCCACAAGACGGAACCGCTAAGCGGACCATACCCGGGTCGAGGTTCGACGGCATTCGGACCGAACGCCGAAATGACCTGCTGACCACCGCGAAGCCCTCAGGTTGCCTCCACCCAGGCCGGTCGAGTCTGCATTGAGATCCACTATCAAGCTGGCCTCCGAAGCCGCCGGGTTGGCGTGCGGCGTCCAGGTTAGACACCGCCTCCAGGCTGGCCGCCGTAGCCGGGCTGCATTCCGCCATTCTGGGGCCCGTACCCGGGCTGACCGCCGAAGCCGCCAGCGGGCGGCGTGTTGAAGCCTCCAAAGTTGACTTGGGGCAGCTGCCTGTCGGCGCTGTCGATCTCGAAGTATTCGGCCTTCTGCAGGCTCATCATCGACGCCACGATCGAGGAGGGGAACTTCTCCGCCTTCGTGTTGAGGTCACGCACGTTCGAGTTGTAGAAACGGCGGCCCGCGGCGATGCGATCCTCGGTGTTGGTCAACTCCTGTTGCAAATTGAGGAAGCTCGTGTCAGCGCGCAGCGTCGGGTAGTTTTCGGCAACGGCAAAAAGCCGCGAAAGCGCCCCCGACAGGGCCGATTCGCTCTGCGACCTCTGAGCGAGCGACGCCGCCGGGGCCTCCGCCAGGCGACGAGCCTCGACCACGGCCTGCAGCGTCATCTGCTCGTGGGCCATATACCCGCGGACCGTCTCGACGAGGTTGGGAATGAGATCCCGGCGCCTCTTGAGTTCGACGTCGATCTGTCGCCACGACTCCTGGACGAAGTTCCGCAGCTTGACAAACCCGTTGTACGTGACGATGTACCACAGAATCAGCAGGAGCAAGATCGCTGCAACGGCGATGATGGCAACCTTCATCGTTCCCTTCCTTCCGGTTCCGCAGCGTGCCCTGGACGGGGTGCCTGCGACGCCTGTTCGCGTGCGACGCAGGGCCGCATCCGGGGCTCCGCATCGCGGGTTTCAGTTTTCCAAGCCCCGCCGACGCCCGAAGCCTTCGCCTCGAAAGTCGTCAGGGCCAGACCGGCTGACCGGCCTTGCTCAAATAGGCTAACCCGAAAAGCAAGGCGAATTCGCGCCAGATTCCGGGGAGAGGTACAAGCGACCGCAATGCGATGGCGTCGTGGCCTTGGACGACCCGACACAAAACGACGGACAGCACAAAACAACGAGACGGCACAAACGACGCGTCACGAAAGCTGGGGCCGTAATCTCCAAGAGGCGGGACGCGGTATAAGCGGAGCGCGGAGGATAAGCAGCTGCGGAGAGCCAGGCTGAGATAGGGCTAGCCCCGGAGCGGGATCACGGACGACGCTGGACTCAAACAGAGCAGGCTCAGCCGCGGCGGCCGGAACGCTCCGGGCCCGCGACAGCGCGCACGAGGCTCCGCGGCGCGACCTTGAGGGCGCCCGCGAGCGCGCGGTACCTTCGCGACGGCGTGACGACCACCTTGCCGCGGCGCACGCCCTCGATGGCTTCGGCGGCCACCCGCTCGGCCGGGATAAAGGCGGATTCGGGCCACTGCCCCGGATCGACGTCGACCTTTTCGTGGAACTCTGTATGCACCAGGCCGGGGCAGACGACCGTCGCGTTGACGCCCGTGCCCTTCAAACTTGCCGCCAAGCCCTCGGTGAAGGTGCGCACCCAGGCCTTGTGCGCGGAGTAGGTTCCCTGCGCCGTCAGTGCGGCCATCGAGGCGATGTTGAGGATGCCTCCGCCGCCGCGGGCGACCATGCCGGGGATCGCCGCGTGGCACGTCATGAGGACGGCGCGCACCATGACGTTGAGCGCGTTGAGCTCGCGTTCGATGTCGCCGCCGACGAAGTCTTGGCCGAGCCCGAATCCCGCGTTGTTGACGAGCAGGCCCACGGGGCGCTCGTCGTCGATGAGGCGCTCGCACACGCGCAGGGTGCCCTCGGCCTGCGAGAGGTCGGCCGGCAGGACCTCTACCTCTACGTCGGCGACCTGCCTGATATGTTCGGCCACCTCTTCGAGTCGATCCGCACTTCTCGCCACGAGGATGAGGTTCATGCGCTCAGCCGCCAACTGCCACGCGATTTCACGACCAATTCCGGATGTCGCCCCGGTTATTAAAGCGGTAGCCATGCATTCAGCCTATCCCGAAGCTCAAGGCATGAGGCGGAACGTCGCGCGGCGCGCCTAGCGGGCGTCGCGAGGCGGAGCGTCGCGCGACGGGCCTAGTCGGCCTCGTCCTTTCTCACACCGAGGGGCGACGGCGGCCGTCAGCTTCTCGAAAAGTGTCGGAGGCGAATGAGATGCTTAGTGGCATGGACGTTCTTTCGACTCGCGATTCGCTCATCGTGGCGGCCGCCGCGCTGACGGCCGAGCATGCTGACGCGCTCACCGCCGAGGAATCGCGAATCGTCGACGGATGCGACGCGCCGAGCCCTGCGCGTTCCGACCTGGCCGAAATCCGAGAACTCATCCGGGCCGGCCGCGATCCCCTGGGAACGGCCTATTGCCGCGTCCACTCCGCGGAACTGCGGCGCCCGCTGGGGCAGACCTACACGTCGCGAGAGATCGTCGAAGCGATGACCGCTTGGGCTGCGGCCAACGGCTCGCCGACGCGCGTCGTCGACCCCGGCGCCGGCTCCGGCCGCTATCTTCTGGCCGCGGCCAAGAGCTTTCCCGAGGCCCGCCTGTTCGGCGTCGACGTCGATCCCCTCGCGGCGCTGATGCTGCGGGCAAACCTTGCGGCGTGCGGCCTTGCGGATCGCGCTGAGGTCCGTGTGAGCGACTTTCGCACACTCAGCCTGCCCCCGGCAGACGGCTCCACGCTTTTCCTGGGCAATCCGCCCTATGTGCGTCACCACTCGATATCGCCCGAATGGAAGGAATGGTTCGCGGCCACGGCGAAACGGCACGGTTTGAAGGCCAGCAAACTCGCCGGGTTGCACGTCCATTTCTTCTTGGCGACCGCCGAGCATGCCCGCCCCGGGGATTACGGCGCCTTCATCACATCCTCGGAATGGCTCGACGTCAACTACGGCAAGCTCGTTCGCGACCTTCTTTTGGACGGCCTGGGCGGCCAATCGCTCCATCTCATCGACGCCAGCGTCTTTCCGTTCGACGACGTCGCCACAACAGGCATGATCACATGCTTCAAGATCGGGGACTCACCGGCAGCCGTCAAACTCCGCCGCGTGAGGTCCGTCGGGCAGCTTGGCCGGCTCGAAGGCGGACGCGGCGTCTCCCGCAAACGGCTCGCCGCCTCCGACAAATGGTCCGTTCTGACGCGCCCATCCCCCAAACTGCCGGAAGGGTACGTCGAACTTGGCGAGCTGTGCCGCGTTCACCGAGGCGCGGTCACCGGGGCAAACAGAGTGTGGGTAAGGCGGGGCGCCGCTTCCGACCTCCCCGAGCGGGTCCTTTTCCCAAGCGTGACAAAGGCCCGCGAACTGTTCGCGGCGGGGAAACGGCTGACTTCCGGGGAAGGATTGCGCAATGTCATCGACCTTCCGTGGGACCTTGACGTCTTCGACGCCGAGGAACGCCGGCAAATAGACAGATTTCTGCGCGAGGCACAACTGAAAGGCGTGGACAAGGGATACATCGCAGCCAATCGCAAGGCGTGGTGGAGCGTGGGACTGCGCGACGCCGCGCCAATCCTCGCGACGTACATGGCCCGGCGCCCCCCGGCCTTCGTGCGCAACGACATTGATGCCCGGCACATCAACATCGCGCACGGCGTCTATCCGCGGACACCGATGAGCCCCGCGCTCCTCGACCGCCTAGCAGACGCTCTGCGCGCAAGCGTCAATCTGTCCCAAGGCAGAACGTACGCCGGCGGGCTTGTGAAATTCGAGCCCAGGGAGATGGAGCGCATTCCCGTTCCAAACCTCGACCGGCTGGCAGAAGGGACCGAGCCGTGAACCCGCAGGCACAGCCGCCGCTTTGGTCCGAAGAGGAGCTTTCTGCCGACTCGGCGAAGGCGATTTCGCGTTTTCGCGAGACACGCGTCCAGGAGCCCTTGGAGCTGTATCTCGGCCATTTCGACGCGCATCGCCGAAATATTGAAGACATCTTCGAAAAGACCTGCTGTCTCACACGGCTTCGCGACCAAGCCCACGAGCTGCTGACCAGGCACGGCTACCTCACCGAGATCCGCTACCTGACCTCGCCCTCGGTCAGCGAAGACGATCTGAAAGTCCTGACCGACGCCAAGCTCAGCCATTCGTATTTAGAGAAGAACCCCGGTGCCACGAGGAATATCATCGACGTCGTCTTGTTGGGACTTGACCGAGAACGTTTTCCGTGGCTCGGCGAGAATCGCATGCCCACAGCCGAAGAGAGCACGGCTGCCATAGTTTCGACCGCTGCCCTCATCGCCAATCAGAAAGTTCAGACGGCGCGCCGCAGCGCGGCCAAGAACCTGCAAGAAGACGAGGTCGCGAAGGCCCTTCTTGCGAGTGGATACGTCGAAGTCGAACGCCGCAGCGTCGACAATTTCTCGCGGATTCCCGGCCCCGGAGAGTTCTGCAAGGAATCTCTGTTCGGCGGAAGGAAGGCGGATCTCGTCATCGGCCTTTGGGACGGCCGGGCGATGCCGACCGAATGCAAAGTCAGCAACTCTTCGACCAATTCGGTCAAACGGCTCAACAACGACGCGGCGGTCAAGGCAAAGGTCTGGCTGCGAGAATTCGGCACCGCCTCCTGCATACCGGCGGCGGTGCTCTCGGGAGTGTTCAAAGTTCACAACCTCTTGAGCGCCCAAAAGAACGATTTGACGATCTTTTGGTCGCACAAACTGGAAACAATGATCTCCTTCATCGAAAGCACGAAAAACTAGGCGCAAGAGCACGAAAAACTAGGAACAAGAAAGCGTGAAAGCCCGGACAAACAGACGCCGCAGTCAAGGAGAACAGGTGCCGAACGCCTA
The DNA here is from genome assembly GCF_057238965.1 of Peptidiphaga sp. NCBI lineage: Bacteria > Bacillati > Actinomycetota > Actinomycetes > Actinomycetales > Actinomycetaceae > Peptidiphaga > Peptidiphaga sp. The sequence goes on along the minus strand of NZ_DBHHEV010000025.1, from coordinate 10,554 downwards.
CCCGTCACCACGGCTTTCCTCGCAGGTCGACGGGTCCGGCGGGCCATTCGCCGACGTCGCGCGAAGCGGCGCAAATAAGCACGGGCGCCCCCTCAGAAACGACGATCGAGACCGGGCCGTCCCCGGCGTCGGCCGGACCTTTTCCTGTGTCGCCCGGACCTTTTCCGACGGCGTTGCCCTCGCCCGTGGAAACGCGCTTCTCACCCATGGAGACATGACGTTCGACGACGTCGATCCGACGCCACCCCGTCGCTTGATAGAAGGGCACAACCTCGGGCCTGCAGCCCAGATAGCCAAACTCCGCCTTTGGCTTTCCCGGGACGTCAAAACTCCGCATCGCGGCTTGCGCACGGCGCATAAGCGCAGCGCCTAAACCGATCCCCCTTGACTGCTTGCGGACGAGCACGCCGCCGGTTCCAGCGACCGCCACGTCGCAAACGCCCACCGCGATGCTGCGCAACTGAAATCCAACATGGCCCAGCAGGCGGCCGTCGGAGGAGACGACGACGTGCACGTCGGCGGGCGCATACCCATACGGCGCGTCAGGATCCCAAGGCCCGTGTTCGCGAAAATACTCACCGTCGAAGAGATCGCGAAGGCATTTCAGTTCGCGTCGGGATAGATCGCTGTGGAGAACGGCTCTGAACATCATCGGCAAACGAGTCTACAACGGCCTTGGCCTGCCGCATTCGACGGGCTTCAACAGCCGGAGCCCTTCACGCGCGCCAACAAGACAGACCGTCGCGCGCCAACAAGGCAGAACAGTGCGGCGCCCGGAGGATTTCCGCTGGCGGATCCGTGCGCCAGGCACAGCGCCGTTCGCCAGGCACGGCAGCCCGCCAGGCAAGGCACAGCGCCGTGCGCCAGGCACGGCAGCCCATCAGGCAAGGCAGCCCGCCAGGCAAGGCACGGCAGCCCATCAGGCAAGGCAGCCCGCCAGGCAAGGCGGCTGGCCGGGCAAGGCGGCTGGCCGGGTAGGCTTGGGGCATGCGCATCGCCACGTGGAACATCAACTCAATTCGGGCGCGGCAAGAAAGGGCGCTCGCCGTTCTCGACCGTTGGGACCTCGACGTCCTCCTGCTGCAGGAGACGAAGTGCCGCCCCGACCAGTTCCCTGCCGCCGAGTTCGAAGCCGCCGGATACGAAGTCGCCGCCCACGGGCTCGACCAATGGAACGGCGTGGCGATTCTTTCGCGCGTGGGAATCGAGGAGGTGGCCGTCGGCTTCGAGGGCCAGCCCGCCTTCGGCAAAGAAGGCGCCGAGCCGAAAGTCGAGGCACGTGCGATCGGCGCGCGGTGCGGCGGCGTCGGCGTGTGGAGCCTTTACGTGCCCAACGGCCGGGCGCTCGACGACCCGCATTACCCCTACAAACTGGAATTCCTCGCCGCTTTGAGGCGGGCCGCGAGCGCACAGCTCGCCGAGGACTCCTCGGCCCAGCTCCTCTTGGCGGGAGACTGGAACGTCGTCCCGAGCGACGCCGACGTGTGGGACCCCGAACTCTTCCGAGGCGAACTCTACGCGAGCGACCCCGAGCGTGAAGCTTTCCACGCCTTTGGCGATGCCGGATTCGCGGAAGTCACGCGCGGCGCGACCGAGGCCCCCTACACCTTCTGGGACTACCAGCGCCTGCGCTTTCCGAAGAACGAAGGCATGCGGATCGACTTCGCGTGGGCAAGCCCGGCTTTGGCGCAGAGAGTCGCCGCGGCGCATATCGACCGCAATGAACGCAAGGGCAAGGGGGCCTCGGACCACGTGCCCGTCGTCGTCGAATTCGCGTAAGAGAGCCGCTGCACTCGCCGCGTAAAAGGGACGGACAGAAGGCTGCGGCATAGGCGCATAGCCGCAGCCTTGCCCGAAACGCGGGCCAGGAGCGAGCGCCGCATATAAGCCAATGCCACATATAAACCAATGTCGCCTAATAGCGAACACCGGTTGAAGACGGGCGCTTGAAGCAGGCGACAGTCGAAGGCTAGCGGTCGAGCGCCGATTGGCGGCAGGCTTTCGTTGAAGTCGGGCGCCGCTTGGAAGCGTGCAGGGATTAGAATCAAAGCTATGAACGAGGACGTTTTCACGCAACTGTCGGCGAGCGAGATGGCCGAAGGTGTGCGGTCGGGGCGCTGGACCGCGCGCGAGCTAGCAGCCGCGTCTCTGGAACGCATCCGCCGCCTCGATCCAGAGCTCAACGCCTTCGCCGTTGTGCGAACCGAGGAGGCTCTCGCCGAGGCCGACCGGCTCGACGCCGAACTGGCCGGCGAAGCCAAGGGCCGTAAGGCCGACGGCGCGAGCGCCCCAGCCGACGGCGCGGGAAGGCTCCTGGCAGGCGTGCCCATCGCTGTGAAGGAAGAATACGACGTCGCCGGATTGCCGACCACCCTCGGCGGCAGCGGGAACCCGTCGCCGGCCGCGGCCGACAGCGAAGTGATCCGCCGCGTGCGCGCCGCCGGCGCGATCGTCGTCGGCAAAACGACAATGCCGGAGTTCGGCCGCTGCCCCGAAACGATCTCAGACCGCTACGGCGCCACCTTCAATCCCTGGCGGCGCGGCTTCTCCCCCGGCGGCTCCTCGGGAGGTTCGGCCGTGGCCGTCACGACGGGAATGACCCCGATCGCCCTCGGCGCCGACGGCGGCGGCTCCATTCGCCTGCCCGCCTCATGCTGCGGAATCCTGGGCCTCAAGCCGGAGCGCGGCCGGGTGACAATGGCCCCGCTCTCGCAGCATTGGCACGCACTCGTGACCTTCGGCGGGATGAGCCGCACGGCGGCGGATTCGGCGCTGCTCTACGACGCGATCGCCGGCAGCCTGCCTTCGGACCGTTGGCACGCCGAGCCCCTGAGCGAGCCGTATCGCGACGTCGTCGCACGCGGAACCGGACCGCTGCGGATCGCCTGGACAGGGCGCTCCCCGATGCCGGGGCTAAAGAACGACCCCGAGGTCGATCGCGCGCTGGCCTCGTTGGTGCAGAAGCTCGCGCGCCTGGGCCACGACGTTCGCGAGACGCACGCCGCGTGGCCCGTGCCCACCGACGCCTTCATTCTGCAGTTCCTCTCCGGCATGGCAACCGAGGCCGACTCGGTCGAGGCGCCCGAGAAGCTGGAGAGGCACACCCGCCGCATCGCCGCCGTCGGCCGCCTGATTCCGGCACGCCTGGCGAGATTCGCCGAGCGCCGCGGCGAGAAGATCGCCCGGACCTTCAACGAACGCTTCCTCCCCACCGCCGACGTCTTGGCGATGCCGACGATTCCGGTGCTCCCACAGCCTTCGGGCTGGCTGGAGAGCCGAAGCACGTTCGCGTCGGTCTTCCGGAGCACGCCAATGGTCGTCAACACGGCGATCTTCAACGTGACGGGCCATCCCGCGCTGTCGATTCCCGGCGGAGTGAGCGCGGAAGGCTTGCCGATCGGCATGCAGTTCGTGACTCGGCCCGGCCGCGAAGGCCTGCTTCTCGCCCTCGCCGCCCAGCTCGAGAAGGACGAGCCTTGGCCGACGCCGCCGGGCTTCTGACCCCGCCTTCCGGGGGCTTCTCGCTTCTCAGCCTCCCGTGACCTTACGGAAAAACTGCGTTCCGAAGCGTCGGGAGACATCGAACGCCAGCGCCGCCGCGATTGCCAACACCTGCCAATCGCGGGAGACGCCCGGAGCGAAATCCAGCCTGTACTTTACGCCGCCGGTCAGCCGATAACTTCCCTGAACGACAGACGCCTTGGATTCCATGGATTTTATGTCGAATCGATGGCGAACGTTTTCGGCGTGGAACTCCATCGGCAAACCGTCAGCCGGTTCAATGAAAATGACGGTTGCCGGGGAATTCGCGCACACGATCGCCCCAAGAGGGGAACCGTCCTGCCGCGTAAGGTCATAGCCTCCTCGGGCCCCGGGAACTCGCACCTTGCTGACATAAGCAAGGACGTCGGCAGAAGCGTCAACAATCTCGAACTCGCGAAATCTCCCGAAAGGCCGGGGCTTTCGGCTGTCTTTACCGGCGATTCGACCAACGACGGCCCCGTCTTTGCCTTCGATGGAGAAATCGCTGGATGATGAAAAACTGCGCCGCCGCATGATGAGTCTGTCGCCTTCCGGAGCGACGGATTCGTTATTCATGTTTATGTAATGGCCTAACATTCTTCGACGGTACGAGATTTTAGATCTAAAATCATCACTTATTACGATTCCTACTTAATTCACAAGAAATGCCCCGTAAATGCGACGCCTTCCGCCAGCGAAGTTACATGCATTTCGGGAGCCCCGACAGCGGCCGAGGGGCCGGAGCCTCTGTGAGATGAACCGCCATCGCAGCCTGATATGCGCGAAGACACGCGAATCGCGCGCGAACATCGGACGAACGCCCTGTCCAAGGGCGAAACAGGACGCTAGTGTGTGAACTATGGAAGCACAGCAGAGCATTGCCGAACGCGATCTTCTTGTCATGCAGCAGATCAGGCCCTCCATATCTGATGAATTCACCATTGAAGACGCCGATGGAAACATTGTTGGAAATATCATATCAACCGAGTCCACGCAACATCGCTCCTCAAAGTCCCCCTGCAAGTTCGACGTCGTCGACGCGGACGGCTCCGTCGTCATCCACGTCAGCGCGATGCAAAACTTCGGCAGGAACGCCTACTCCGTGAACCACCCCGACGGCGAGCTTCTGGCCGGCGTCAAGGAAAGATACGCGTGCTTCGTCCGCGAGATGTCGATCGAACCGGTCGACGAGGCTCCGATGACGCTGCACGGCAGTTTCCTCGACCGCCAGTTCAAGGTCAAGTCCGCCGACGGCGACGCCCTGGTCGCAAGCTCCGCGCACGAAAAGCCGGGCCACGCCATCGGCCCGGCCGGCCGCGGCCGCTACGCGCTCACTTTCGAGACAGGCGCCTCTGAGATTCAGCGGCTGGCGGTGCTCGGAGGGATGGTCGCACTGGACCTCATGGATCAGAAGGCCGCTGCGTCCGCGAACTCTTGGGCATGACTGGAACGCCGCAAACGGCGAGCGCAAGCCGCTTCGAGCGGATCGGTTCCCGCCGCGCTCGTCGAAGACGGCTCCGACAAACGAGAACACGTCGCCTCATGAGAGAAGTCGGCTCTGAGAGCCCCCAAAGCACAGACGGGCCGAGGGAGGGACGTCGGCGCGCGGCGTGACGCCCAAGGCGTTGGCCGTCGGCGCTTTTCGAGCCGCCGACGCGCCGACGGGCTGCACCGCCTTTGGACGGATTGATAAACATGCGGCCTCCGGCCCCAGAGGGCGTCCGCGTCAGAGGTCCGAATCCCGGAGCCTGCAGGAAGAGAGCCACTCCCGCATCCGCAGGGCGTCTATGGCGAGCGTCCCGCCGAGCAGCGCCAGCCGGTGCTCCCAGGGAGCTTGCGGATGAATCCTCAGCGTATAACGGTCCCGGCCCATGGCTTCTTTCAAGACTCCGGCCCATTCGCGCTTCACTGTCCCGACGACGGCGCCGCCGTCGCCGAACGTCGCCTCGAAGTCGCGATCAAAGGTTTTGCCCCGCACATTCAGCGGAGGCCCGGCGGCAGGGCAGATGGCGAGCTTCCTGCCCACGAACCCGGTTCTGTCCACGATGCTCGCCAGAAACGCGCCGTTGGAAAGAGCCAAGACGTATGTGGGGATGTCGCGCATGCGCACATGGCTGAAGTCGAAATCGAAGTCGAACTGATCTCCCATACGCAGAACCACGGAGCCGTTGGCATCGAGGACGTCGAATCTGCTGGTGCCAAAGGCAGCAGAGAAACAGTCCGGAATATCCACGATGCGCCCGACCGCATTGCCGTTTCCGTCCATGATCGCGTACTTGTCGCTCACAACCGAACTGACCTGTTGGATGACGAGCAGATTGTGATCTAGGAGATGTGCCGACGCGTTCATACAGGGCACGCTAACAGCAGTCTCTCGGGAATTGCACGGCGTCCCATGGGCTGCGCGCCCCAATCCCGCACGCCAGCTCCGCCGGAGGTTTCCGGCCCGCTCGACCCTGCGGCGAAACCCAATCCCCGCGCCCGACCCTCCCCGGATGAGCCTCTCCCCCGAATGCGCCTCCCTCGAGCTCGACGCATTCCCACTGCGATTCACGTAAACCACCCGCCCGGACCGGAGCGAGCCGCAGACCCCGGGCGACGCCGCGCCAATGCGTCGGAAAGCAGATGCCCCCCGCAGGCGCCGCCGCGCGACGTCGATTT
>NZ_DBHHEV010000025.1:0-4361 GCF_057238965.1 Peptidiphaga sp. | reverse complement strand
CGTTTATGGTTTTCGGCGAAATGTCGCCAAATAACTCCAACCGCACGCCCCCTTAGCGGACCGATTCGGTCCGAATTGGGACCAAAGGTTACGGGGCTTCCCCGGCCTCGATGTTAGCGTGATCACGCAGGGACTATTCCACGGCATTCGGCCAAAGACGGGCGATTCACCGGGGCGAGCACAGCCAATCTGGCGCGGTCGGCCGGGACGGACGCAGCGGAATGGAGGATCACCGGCAACGCAGCCGCGCGTGCTCAGCGACGAGCCGCACACGTCTGGCAGAGCCCTCCGGCGGAAGGCACAAGCCGTCCGCCGGGCGATCCGACGCCCTAAAAACTTCCATACGCATACAAACTAAATCAGGAAGGAGCCGCGCGGGGCGTCACGCCGCCGTCCACCGCACGGACGGCGTCGGCAGACGCTCACTGGCAACGCGTCCGCGCGCGGATCCGAAAGGAGACCTCGGAATGTCAAAGAAGCTGCTCGAAGGCGTCAAAGTCATCGAACTGGCGAACTTCATCGCGGCCGCCACGGCCGGCCGTTTCCTGGCCGACCAGGGCGCGACGGTCATCAAGGTCGAGTCCGCCAAGGGCGACCCCCTGCGGTTCACGGCCCCCTCGGAAGGCCGACCCCTCGATTGGCACGAGAACACCACGTGGGAGCTGGAGAACGCGAACAAGCTCAACATCTCCATCAATACGAAATCGGAGGAGGGGCGCGAGGCCCTCTTCGCGCTGCTCGAAGACGCCGACGTCCTCATCACAAACTGGCGCCAGGGCCCGCTCGAGCGCCAGGGCCTCGACTACGAGAGCCTGAAAAAGCGCTTCCCCAAGCTCGTCTACGCGATCTGCACGGGATACGGCGAGAAAGGACCGGACAAGGACCTGCCCGGATTCGACTTCACCGCCTTCTTCGCCCGCGGCGGCTACCTGGAGACGCTTCGTCAAAAGAGCGGCCTGCCCATGAACGTCGTCCCGGGAACCGGCGACCACAACGTCGGAATGAACCTGGCCGCCGGCATCCTCGCGGCGCTCTACCATGCGCGGGAGACCGGGCAGGGCGAGAAGGTCGAGTCCTCGCTCTTCGAAACCGCCGTCTTCAACCTCGGCATGGCCATTCAGGCGGCGCAATACAAGGACATCGGCAAGGCATTCCCCATCGACTCCAGCGACTACGACAACCCGCTGCTGTCCTCGTGGCCCACGAAGGAAGGGCGCTACATCCAGACCTGCATGCCTAATTACAACCAGTACTTCAAGGTCTTCATCGCCACGATCGGCCACCCCGAGCTCGCCGACGACGAACGCTACTTCCCCATCCAGAACCTGCAGGCGAACGGCCTGGGGCCCAAGCTGCACAAGCTCATCTCCGAAACGTTCATGACCAAGACGGTCGACGAATGGCGCGCGCCGCTGGTGGAGGCGGACATCCCCTTCTCCCTGGCGCAGTCGCTCACCGACATCCTCGACGACCCGCAGGCCTGGGACAACGACTGCTTCACCGCCTTCGAATACGAGAACGGCAACACGCGCACCCTGGTCCACCAGCCCGTCCGCTTCGCCGAGCAGGGCAAGCCCGTCTACACCCGCGGGCGCTTCCCCGGCGAGGACGGCCCCGAGATTCTGCGCCAGCACGGCTACTCGCAGGAGCGCATCGACAAAATGCTCGCCGACGGCTCCCTCTACGTGTGGAGCGAGTGAGCGCCGGCACGCAGGGAATGAGAGGAAGCATGAGCAAGAGCTATTTGGGCGTCGACGTCGGCTCGACCACTTCGAAATGCGTCGTCATCGACGACGACCGGGCCGTTCTCGGCATGTCCCTGGTGACCGAGGGAATCGGCACCGAGGGCTCGACCAAAGCCGTCGCCGAGGTCCTCGAACAGGTCGGCGTGCGGCGCGAAGACATTTCCAAGACGGTGGCCACCGGCTACGGGCGGAAGATCTTCCCCGATTCGGACAGGAAGGTCTCCGAGCTCTCGTGCCACGTCAAGGGCGTCTTCTCCCAAGTGCCCGAAGCGCGAACGCTCATCGACATCGGCGGGCAAGACGCCAAGGTCATGTCCATCACCGAGTCCGGGATCATGACCAACTTCCAGATGAACGACAAATGCGCAGCCGGCACCGGCCGCTTTCTCGACGTCATGGCGAGGATTCTCCAGCTCGACGTCGCCCAGCTCGAAGGCGAGTACTTCAAGGCGGCCAAGCCCTCGAAGATCTCCTCGACCTGCACCGTTTTCTCCGAGTCCGAGGTCATCTCCCAGTTGGCCTCGGGCGAGAAGCGGGAAGACGTCGTCGCCGGAATCTGCCAATCGGTGGCAACCCGCTTCGCCTCGCTCGTCATGCGCGTAGGGATCACGCCCACCCTGTGCATGAGCGGCGGCGTCGCCAAGAACGGCGGCGTGCGCGACGCACTGGAAAAGGAACTGGGACTTCAGATCGTCTGCCCTCCCAACGCGCAATACATGGGGGCGCTCGGCGCCGCTCTGTACGCGTGGGAGACGGAACACGGAATCATTCGTTTGTAAGGAGAAGTGCGATGGCACAACAAACAACGACGGCGCAGCAGCCAGCTGAGGCGGCGGGCCAAGCGCCCGATCATGCCTCCGCGCAGGCGCCGGGCCAGGCGCAAGCCAAGGCGCCAGAGCAGGCGCCGGCCCGCCCGCGCAAGAAGCTCGACCCGAATTCGGCGAAGTACAAGCTCAACGCGATCGTCGCCGAGCATTACAAGTCGGCTTTGGAGGCGAAGGAGCGGGGTGAGAAAGTCGGCTGGTGCGCCTCGAACTTCCCGCAGGAGATTTTCGAGACGCTCGGCGTGAAGGTCTGCTACCCCGAGAACCACGCGGCCGCCACGGCGGCCCGGGGCGGCGGTGAACGCATGTGCAACATCGCTGAGGCGGCGGGCTATTCGAACGATCTGTGCGCGTACGCCCGCGTCAACCTGGGCGTCGCCATGACCGGCAAAGCCGAAGAACAGCCCATCCCCATGCCGGACTTCATGCTGTGCTGCAACAACATCTGCAACACCATGACGAAGTGGTACGAGGAGCTCGCCAAGATGCTCCACATACCGATGATCATGATCGACGTCCCGTTCAACCCCGACTACGACGTCTCGCCTGCCCAGATCGAGTACGTCAAGGGGCAGTTCATGGACGCGATCCGCCAACTGGAAGAGATCACCGGGAAAACTTGGTCGGAAGAGCGCTTCGCCGAGGTCATGGCAATCTCCAACCGCACGTCGCGCGCCTGGCTCAAGGCCGCCAGCCTGCTCAAGCACACCCCGGCCCCCTACAACGGCTTCGACCTCATGAACCACATGGCCGTCGCCGTGTGCGCACGCGGAAAAGTGGAGGCGGCAGAGGCCTTCGAAACCCTGTGCGAGGAGATCGAGGCCGCGGTCGCCGAAGGCAAGACGACGTTCCGCGGCGAAGAAAAGCACCGGATCATGTTCGAGGGCATCGCCTGCTGGCCCCACCTGAGGGTCACGAACACGGCCCTGCGCGATCTGGGGATGAACACCGTGGCGACGATCTACGCCGTCGCCTTCGGCATGCTGTATGAGGACTTCGACGGGCTCATCCGCGCCTACTGCTCGGTGCCCAACTCGGTGAACCTCGAAAAGGCCCGCGACCAGCGCATCGAGCTGGTCAAGAGCCAGAACGTCCAGGGAATGCTGGTGCACACGAACCGCTCGTGCAAGCTGTGGTCGGGATTCATGTCCGAGGCCTCGCGCCAGGTGTGCGCCGAGTGCTCCATTCCCCTGGCCTCGTTCGACGGCGACCAGGCCGACCCGCGCAATTTCTCCGAGGCCCAGTACGAGACTCGCGTGCAGGGCCTGGCCGAAGTCATGGAAGAGATGGGATTCTAATCATGTCGAGATTCGAAGAGCTAGCCGAGGAATTTGCGAGGATCGCCAACGACCCGCGCGGTCAATTCCAGGGTTTCCTCGATTCGGGGAAGAAAGTGGTGGGCTGCGTCCCCGAGTTCACGCCCGAAGAGCTGGTCCATGCGATGGGCATGGCGCCCTTCGGCATGTGGGGCGCCGACGCGAAGGTCACGCGCGCCCGCACGTATTTCCCCACCTTCTATTGCGGGATCGTGCAGACGGTCCTCGACCTCGCGCTCATGAAGAAGTACGAGGGAATGTCCGCCGTCATCATCCCCACCCTGTGCGACACCCTCAAGGCGCTCACGCAGAACTGGCAGCACGGGGTGGACGGCGTCCCGTACATCCCGATGACCTACCCGCAAAACCGCAAGCCCGCCTACGGCCAGCAATTCACCAAGGAGGGCTACGAACGCGTCATCCGCGATCTGGAGCGTTGCACCGGGGCCGAATTCTCCGACGAGGCCCTCGGCAAG
>NZ_DBHHEV010000024.1:5645-26463 GCF_057238965.1 Peptidiphaga sp. | reverse complement strand
CGCGGCTCTTCGGCGCCCCTCCCGGCTACGTCGGCTACGACGAGGGCGGCCAGCTGACCGAAAAGGTCCGCCGCAAGCCGTTCTCGGTGGTTCTCTTCGACGAGGTCGAGAAAGCCCACCCCGATCTGTTCAACTCCCTGCTTCAGATCCTCGAAGAAGGACGCTTGACGGATTCGCAGGGCAGGGTGGTCGACTTCAAGAACACCGTCATCATCATGACGACGAACCTCGGAACCAAGGACATCGCCAAGGGCGTGACCACTGGATTCCAGTTCGACGGCGACACGACGACGTCTTACGAGCGGATGAAGAGCCGCGTGGGCGAAGCGCTCAAGGAGCATTTCCGCCCCGAGTTCCTCAACCGCGTCGACGACATGATCGTCTTCCCGCAGCTCCAGCGCGAGGAGATCCTGCGCATCGTCGATCTCATGGTCGGCAAGCTCGATCAGCGCTTGGCCAAGCAGGAGATGCACCTTGTGCTGACGAAGCGGGCCAAGGAGCTGCTCGCGGACCGCGGATACGACCCCGTGCTCGGCGCCCGCCCGCTGAGGCGAGCGATCCAGCGAGACATTGAGGATGTGCTGTCGGAGAAGCTGCTCTTCGGCGACTTCGCGAAGGGGCAGACGATCGTGGCCGACGTCGATGAGGAGAACATCCCCGTGACGTTCACGTTCACCCCTTACGACGCCGACGCCGAGCTGCCGCAGGACGTCGTGGCCGTGGCCGAACCCGAGTCGATGGACGGACTGACCGCGGGCGTGGACAACCGACGCCAAGGCGCCGCCACCCAGCCGAGCGGGCTGAGCGCCGCAAACTGACGGTCGCCCTGGAAACAAAATGCGATGAAGTCGCGGTAAAACGGCGTGTCCGCGGGAACTTCCGCGGACACGCCGCCGTTTCGGCGTCAATGCCGTAATGCTGTGATGCTGCGTCGGCGCGACCGCATCCTGATCTTGCGGTGATATGGCGAAGAAAGGTGCCCTGACGCATTATAGGCCCCAAAGATTCGCTGAAATGATGCGCCAAGGTACTTTTCGTGCCCGCGTCGATGACGCCGAGTCGCGGAAAGAGCGGCGCATCGCCGATTTGTGTTCTTGATGCGTGCGTGGGCGTCGGGGCGGCCCGACTGCTCGAGCCGCCCCTATCCATTTGGATCGGCCGCGGTTTCCCGCTTGGGTCGGCCGCGGATCGCCGAGAGCGCGGCCGAGCGCATTGATTCGAGAACTCCCGGAGGGCCCGGGCTCCGTTTGGCGAGAAGCCGCCGATCTTGGTCTTTCTCGGTTTTCGGCCAAAGCTTCGACTCAGCCCTCCCGGCGAGGTCTGGACTCGGCCATTCGGCCAGAGTCCTGGCTCAGTCCTCCAGCCAGGCCATGACGTTGACCTGCGAAGAATCGACGCCCTTGACCCGCAGCGGGCCGAGCGTGATCGCCTTGATCTTCTTCTCGCCCAGCGGCTCGAGGTTGATGTCCTCGATGGCGCAAATGATGTGGCCCGTGTAGTTGCCGAGAAGCCACCGGTGGGCTTCGGGCCCGTAGTCGTTCGTCGGCGATCCGAGCGAAAGGAAGTCGACGCCGATGCAGGCGAGCTCCGGGAACTCCTCGTTGAGGTACTTCGAGAACTCTGGGTGAATGCTCACTCCCTCGTGTTCGTAGGTGTGCGGGTCCGTGAACTTGATCTTGACAAACCCGGTGCGCAGCAGGAGCAGCCGCTTGCCCTTGAGCTGTTCGGCGTAGGGCTCGATGTCTTCCTTGAGGATGACCTCGCGGGGCTTGCCGCGGTGGGGAAGGTCGACGACGAGCACCTCGTCGCCTTCGTAGGCGAAAAACTCAATGGGGAGCTCGTGGAAATCCAGCCCCGTCGTATTGAAGTGGTGGGGGCCGTCCATGTGCGTGCCGACATGGTTGGGCAGCGTCGAGATCGTCGAGTTGAACGGCTTTCCGGTTTCGCTGACCACCGAGTCCTGGCGGACTTCCAACGTGGGCTCGCCGGGGAAAGCGCCGTCCTTGGGGTCGAGAATATGGGACAGATGAACGAACGACATTGTTCTCCTTCGATCGGAATGGGCTTGCCGCATTGCGCGATCCCTCGCGGCGAAACGGCACTGTATCGCGTGATTGACGTAAACGATAGCCCACGCCGTGAAAGAGCCACAAGTTTAGGGGCGGGGGTTTCACTCCCGGCTGTCACCGGTTTCGCGCCCGGATGCCATCCGGTGCGCAGTTGGCGACGCAGCTGCGCACGGCGGGTGAATCCGGGGTAGGGTTGACGGCGGGCCGGATGCGCGGCGAGTCTGGATTGCCGCGGCGAAACGGCTAGGCTGCCGGGAAACGGCTAGGCTGCCGGGAATCGGCTAGGCTGCCGGGAATCGGTCAGGCCGCTGCGAAACGGCTTGGCTGCAACGCACGGTCAGGCCGCCGTGAAACAGGAGGTGCGCGTGAGGCTTCCGATCGCTTTCGAGGAGGGCTCTGCCAAATCTGCAGACAGTCCGGGCAGCCGACGTGCCCGGGTGGCGGAGCTGGTCATCAAGAAGGGCGCCGTCAGCGTCGAAGAGCTGGCCGACGATCAGGGCGTCTCGGCAATGACGATCTACCGCGACGTCTCTTGGCTGGAGGAGGCCGGCATGCTCCAGCGCCACAACGGGAAAGTGGTGGCCAAGGCGTCTGGCCTGCAGGAGGCGTCCGCGAGGTTTCGGCTGGATCAGAGCGAGGCCGCCAAGGAGCAGATCGGAGCCTGCGCTGCCGCGATGGTTCCTTCGGGCAGCTCGATCATGCTTGACGATTCAACGTCGGGCGTGTGGGTGGTGCGCGCGCTTCGGGACATAGCGTCGATGTCCATCGTCACCAACTCGCTGCTCGTGGCGGAGGAGGCCGGGCGTTCGGGCGTCGAGAATCTTATCATCGTCGGAGGCTCCTACAGAGAATGGGCCGAGAGCCTCGTCGGCGCGTCCGCCGTCGACATGATCGGCCAGATGCACGCCAATTTCGCGATGGTTTCGGCGTCGGGAATCTCCGACTGGAGCTGCTTCCACCCCTACGAGGAAATCGTCGCCGTCAAACGCGCGATGCTCGAATCGGCCGAAACCCGGATTCTTCTCCTCGACCACACGAAATTTGCCCGCAAGGCGCTTTATCGTTTCGCCAAAATGGTGGAGTTCACGACCGTCGTCGTCGATTCGGAGACGCCGAAGGAGCTCGTCGCCCGGATGCGCGACGCCGGGGTGGACGTGACCGTCGCGCCGAAGGCCGGCGGCGCGCGGGTCTGACGGCGGCTTCGGCGGCGATTTCCGACGTGGCTAAGGCTGCGGCTTTGCCCTGATTCCGCGCGGCGTCGGTTGAGAGTTCCGCGGCGATGCCGGCGCCGCTCGACGAGCAGTGCTGCGCATTGAAAATCCTGTTTACGGTCGTTGTATCGCAAATAAGGACTTTCCATGGCCTAGTGTGCCGCTGTCGGCTGCCGCAACGCGCTGGCAGCCCGTGGTCCGACGTTGCAAGCCCCCTGCAGAGTTCGCCGTCGGGGCAATTAACAGACGCAGCGTGAATCGCACCGACGCCCGACTCCACGTGTCGCGACGCTGACAGGGCAATTAACAGGCGAAGTGTGAATCGAACTGACGTCTTGTCGCGTGCTCAAGTAGGGAGGCCTTGGAGGATGCGACAACGTTCAATTGACTGTATTTCGCGCCATGCCAACGAAAAATGGGCAGCACATCGTTGCAGAAGCGGTTTGCACATCCTCTCGAAACGACTAACTTAACTAGAAGTATGACCAAACTAACATTGGATGCGAAAAGATTCACATAACCGGTGTTACTCTTTTTGGACAACGAGTCGCCTCAGCCGAAGTGGGAATGCACGCGTTCTCAGATTGGCTGACACAGAGTGTCGCAAGGAAGGGCACAACATGGGATTGCGCATTGTCGTCGCTGCGGATTTCGCAGGATACGACTACAAAGAAGCCATCAAGAGGGACCTCGAACAGGACGAGCGCGTCGACGAGATCATCGACGTCGGCGTTAAGGACGGCGAGAAGACCCCCTATCCGCATGTCGGCGTCGCCGGCGCCCGGCTCATTGCGGAGGGGAAGGCCGACCGCGGGATTTTTTGCTGCGGGACGGGCATGGGCATGGCCATTTCTGCGAACAAGGTCCCCGGCATTCGCGCGAGCACGGCGCACGACAGCTTCTCCGTAGAGCGGCTCATCCTTTCAAACGACGCACACGTTTTGTGCCTCGGCCAGCGCGTCATCGGGCTCGAGCTCGCCAGAAGGCTTGCTCGCGAGTTCCTCGGCTACGAATTCGACCCCTCGTCGCACTCGAAAGCCAACGTTGACGTCCTTGTAGAATACGAAAACGGTTCGGCTGGCTGCTAGAACTGCTTTCGACGCCCCTCGAAGGGAAGGGGCCTCGAAAAACTCGCGCGATTGCCTTTGTCGGGAATCGCGGACCACACCTAGCGGATGTCTCATCCGCCCGACCTAAAAGGAACATCGATGTTTACAGCTTCGCTGGGAGTCTTCCTCTTTGGGCTCCTCGCCGCTATCGCGGGTGGCGCTGTCGGCGCCAGCATCGGAGGCAACTACGGCTTCGTTTTGACTGGTTTCACAGTCCTCGCCTCGTGGGGGATCCTCGCTGCCACCGGCAGCAGCTTTGCCCTGGATTACCTCGCCTTCGGTCCGTTCATGGGCCCGCATGTCGTATTCGCCGGAGGCGCCGCAGCAGCGGTCTACGCGAGGTACAAGGGGTATATGGACGACGGAAAAGACGTCAACTCCCCGCTCGCCGGCTTGGGACGCCCTGACGTCATCTACGTCGGCTCCATCTTCGGCGTCTTCGGCTACGCCGTCCAGATTGGCATTTCGAAGATCCCGTGGTTCGGCGGGCACACGGATTCCGTCGCCCTGACGGTCGTGCTCTCCGGCATCCTCGCGCGCATCGCCTTCGGCGGCGATCCGGGCAAGGGATACGGCAAGGGCTCGCTGCACTCGCCCCACGCCTTCGACAAGGACGCCAAGACCTTCCTTGGGAAGATCAAGCCCGGTCCGAACGGCCGTTGGCTGGAGTGGCAGGAGAAGCCGGGCCAGCTCTTCGCCATGGGCTCCCTCTTTGGAATCCTCGCCGGCGGCGCCTCCATCTTCCTCGCCTCCCAGATCGGCTCGTCCCTCGTCTCCCGTCGTTTGGATCCGAGCGCGGCAATCAACAACGCCCAGACCTTCACCTTCGGCATTTCGGCCGTGATCATCCTCTTCCTCATCACGAACCGAAACATGCCGGTCCAGCACCACGTGACCATCACCGCGGGTCTGGCGGCGATGAAGTTCTTCCCGATATTCGGCGGTGACTTCCTCATGGGAGACACCGACACGGCGGGATGGATCGCCGCGAACGTCGGCCCAGCCATCGGCGCCCTCTTCGCGGCGCTTCTGGCAGGCCTGTTCTCCGCTTTCCTGTGCGAGTTCTTCGCGAGGCTCTGGTACAACCGCGGCACGTCCCACATCGACCCCCCGGCGGCGTCGATCTGGATCAGCAACACAGCGGTGGTTTCCCTGGCGCTGCTGTTCTAAAAGCCCCTCGGGCCGGGGCAGCGACCCGCCCCGGCCCGAGGCCCGCCCTTCAAAATGCCGTGCGCTTCAAATTCACACATTCGAATCATTGTCACGCCAATGATCGAAGCGCAGGGCTGAAGCTCAGGGTCGAAATTCGAAATCCGGAAGACTTGAGAGAGGAACGCAGTGAAGCGCACATCTCCTGACAGGCTCTACGACGCCTACATTTTCGACATGGACGGCACCATTTATCTGGGTGACGACCTGTTGCCCGGCGCCAAGCGGCTCATCGAAGGGCTGCGCGAGCTGGGCAGGCCCGTGCGCTTCCTGTCGAACAACCCGACGAAGGACCCGCAGCTTTACCTGGAAAAGCTCGGGAAGCTGGGGATTCCCACGCCGATTGAGGAAATCGCCAACACCGTCGTCACAACGGTCCGCTGGCTCAAGGCGAACCATCCCGACGCCGTCGTCTTCCCCATCTCCGAAGAGCCCCTCAAGAAGGCCCTCGCGGAGGCTGGCATCGCCATGAGCGAGGACCCGGAGAAGATCGACATCGTCATCGCCTCCTACGACCGAACCTTCGAATATCGGAAGCTCCAGATCGCATTCGACGCCATCTGGTTCCACAAGAGGGCATTCCTCATCACGACCAACCCCGACCGCTACTGCCCCTTCCCGGGCGGGCGCGGCGAACCCGACGCCGCCACCATCGTGGCGGCCATCGAAGCCTGCACCGGAGCCAAGTGCCAGGCGAACATGGGCAAGCCCGAGGCCACCATGCTTTCGGCGGCGATCGACGGCCTGGACGTCGATCCCGCCAACTGCATGATGGTGGGCGACCGCCTCATGACCGACATCGGCATGGCCATCAAGACGAACATGGTCTCGTGCCTGCTTTTGACCGGCGATTCGACGCTGGAAGAGGCCGAGGCCCTGGATCCGGCCGATCAACCCACATTCGTCCTCGACCGCATCGACCACCTCATCCCCGAGGCCATCCGCCTCGAATGGGGCTGGTCCGACGCGGACGAGTGAACTGTCAAACACCTACGAACTTCAGCGCGGAGGTTTCCTTGTCTGTTTTCAACAACACCAATTCACTCACCGGCGGCCCCTACGTCATGGGCATCGACTTCGGCACGGAGTCGTGTCGAGTCGGAATCTTCGATCTCACCGGAGCGCCCGTGGCATTCGCAGCGACGGCTTACAGGACCACGCACCCGGCGCCGGGCTGGGCCGAGCAGTCGCCCACCGACTGGTGGAACGCCCTTCGCGCCTCGGTTCACAGCGTCATGCAGCGTTCGGGCGTCCAGCCCCACGAGATCAAGGGCATTTCCTATGACGCGACGACGATGACCGTCGTCGCCCTCGACCAGGGCGGCGAAGCCCTGCGCCCGGCGATTATGTGGATGGACGTCCGGGCCACCGAGCAGGCGGCCCGCGTCATCGACACGAAGTCGCCCGCCCGGCGGTACACCGGAAACGGCACTCTGCCGCCGACCGCCGAATGGTTCCCCTTCAAGGCCGCGTGGCTGCGCGAGAACGAGCGCGAGACATACGACAAGGCCTACCGCCTCGTGGACGCGCCCGACTGGCTGACCTTCAAGCTGACCGGCGAGTGGACGCAGAACATCAACACGGCCGCCCACCGCATGTACTACGACCGCGACAACGGCGGCTGGCCCGTCGATCTCTACGAAGAGGCCGGCGCGGGCGACGTCTTCGACAAGCTCCCCACCGTGGTCAACGACCTGGGCGTGCTCGTCGGCGGGCTGTCGAAGTCCGCCGCCGAGGCCCTCGACCTCATTCCCGGAACGCCCGTCGCCCAAGGCGGCGGCGACGCGTGGCACGGCCAGATCGGCCTCAACGTGCTCCGCCCGGGCAAGATGTCGCTGGTGACCGGCTCCTCGCACGTCATGTCCGGCCAGTCGCCCGACCCCGTCTCCGGCCCCGGCTTCTTCGGCGGCTACACCGACGGCGTCGTCCCCGGCCAGTACACGGTCGAGATCTCCCTGGTCTCCTCCGGGTCCGTGCTCAAGTGGTTCAAGGACAACTTCTGCCCGGACATCAACCTGGCGGCCGAGCAGACCGGCCTCAACGCCTACGACATCCTCAACCAGCGTTCGGCGGACATCCCGATCGGCTGCGACGGCCTGGTCATCAACGAGTTCTTCCAGGGCAACCGCACGCCCTACTCGGACTCCAAGGCCCGGGGCGTCTTCACGGGGCTGTCGCTCGCCCACAGCCGCGAGCACATGTACCG
This sequence comes from Peptidiphaga sp., assembly GCF_057238965.1. NCBI lineage: Bacteria > Bacillati > Actinomycetota > Actinomycetes > Actinomycetales > Actinomycetaceae > Peptidiphaga > Peptidiphaga sp. The sequence goes on along the minus strand of NZ_DBHHEV010000024.1, from coordinate 18,659 downwards.
CGCGATCCAGGAGGCCGTCTGCTACGGCGTCGAAGCCAACCTGCGCAAGCTGCGCGAGGCCGGGTTCGAGGTTCAGGAATTCGTGGCCTGCGGAGGCGCGACGAAGTCCCGCATGTGGACGCAGATGCACTCCGACGTCACCGGCGTTCCGATCACCCTGACCGAGGTGGGCGACGCCGTCACCCTCGGCTCGTGCATCCTCGCCGCCGCCGGCGCGGGCCTGTACGGATCGGTCCAGGAGGCCGCCGACGCGATGGTCCACAAGCGTGAGCGCATTGAGCCCGACGCTGAGAGGCACGAGCAGTACAAGTTCTACGCCGATCAGTACTGCAAGCAGTTCCCGCTGGTGCAAGGTCTCATTCACGAGACGGTCGACCACGTCGCCGCCGAGCACGCAACAGCCGAATGATCCACGGGCCCGGGGCTTTCCGACAGGAGGGCCCCGGGCCGCATAGAAGCTCAACCACGGAGCCGGAAGGGCCTTGCGCAGCAAATATCGGGATTCGCGCGGCAGGCCCGGAAGGCACGAAAGGGAAAGGATAGAACAATGTCGAGCGATCTCATCGAAAAGGCTCTCAAGACGGCCGTCGAGACAAAGGACATCGTCTTCGGCGACGGCGTCACCAGCCAGACGGGCGAAATGTTCGCCAAGCTGTTCCCGGGGGCGAAGGCCCTCGTTGTGGCAGACGAAAACACCTTCGGCGCGACCGGCGAGGAAGTGGTCGCCTCCCTCAGGGCGGCAGGGGTCGAATTCGCCCAAGAACCGTATATTTTCCCAGGAAAGCCGACGCTTTACGGCGACTATAAGAACGTCGAAATCCTGCGCAACCACATTGAGCCGCTCGAGGACGCGGTCGTGTGCTCGATCGGGGCGGGAACGCTCAACGACATCGCCAAGCTGGCCTCCGGCGAGCTCGGCCGCCCGTACATGAACGTGTGCACGGCCGCCTCGGTCGACGGCTTCGCCGCCTTCGGCGCGTCCATCTCCCGCGACGGCTTCAAGATCACCCGATCGTGCCCCGGCCCCGCCGGCCTCGTCGCGGACAACGACGTCGTGTGCAACGCCCCCAAGCGCCTGACCGCCACCGGATACGGCGACCTCATCGAGAAGATCCCCGCCGGAGCGGATTGGATCCTCGCCGACGCCCTGGGGATCGAACCGATCAACGAGTACGTGTGGAACATGGTCCAGGGCCCGCTGCGCGGCTCCCTCGCCGACCCCGAAGCCATCGGGAACGGCGATAAGAAGGCAATCGAGGGCCTCATGGAGGGCAACCTCATGTCCGGCCTCGCGATGCAGGCCGGCCAGTCCTCGCGTTCGGCCTCCGGCGCCGGCCACCAGTTCTCACACGTGTGGGAGATGGAAGGCCACGGGCTGGATTGGGAGCCCCCGCTTTCGCACGGATTCAAGGTCGGGGTCGGAACGGTCGCCTCGTGCGCCATCTGGGAGGAGTTCCTCAAGATGGAGGCCGAGGACTTCGACGTCGATCGGGCGCTCGCGGCCGTCAAGAGCCCCGAGCAGGTCGAATCCCAGGTGCGCGCCGCCCTCAAGCCCCGGATGCAGGAAGAGGCCGTGCGCCACTCCCTCAAGAAGAGGACCGAAGGCGAAGAGCTCGTCGCCCGCATCGAGCTGCTCAAGGAGAAGTGGCCCGAGCTGTGCGAGAGGCTGCGCGCCCAGCTCATGGCGCCCGAGGAGATCATGGACCGCCTGAAGACGGTGGGCGCGCCATACCATCCCGAGCTCATCGAGATCGATTGGGAGCGCTTCCGCGAGACCCACTTCAAGGCTCAGATGATCCGTGACCGCTACACCGTCTTCGACATCCTCATCGACCTGGGGGTCTACGACGCCGTCGTCGAGAAGCTGTTCTCGCCCGAGGGCTTCTGGGGCCGGCACCGCCGCCCCGCGGAGTGACCCGGCCCGTCGAGCCCCTTCGAACTCCGCCATCCGCTTTTCCTTTCTTCCCCTAACCCAAGGAGAAAACATATGTCCGATAAGAAATACATCGTCGGCATCGACTACGGAACGCTCTCCGGCCGCGCCATCGTCGTGGACGCCGCGACGGGCGAGCAGCTCGGCACGCACGTGACCGAGTACCCCCACGGCGTCATGGACCGCACCCTGACCGCCGGCGACAATCAGACCCTTCCGCCTGAATTCGCGCTGCAGAACCCGGCCGATTACGTCAAGGTGCTGCGCGAGTCGGTTCCCGCCGCTGTCAAGGACGCCGGGGTGGACCCGGCCGACATCGTGGGCATCGGCGTCGACGCGACGTCGGCGACGGTGTTCTTCACCGACAAGGACGGCGTGCCGCTGTGTGAGAAGCCCGGCTTTGAGAACAACATCCACGCCTACGTCAAGCTGTGGAAGCACCACGGCGCCCAGGCTCAGGCCACCCGCCTGGTGAAGGTCGCCGAGGCCCGCCGCGAGGAGTGGCTCGGCCGCTACGGCGGCGTGCTCTCCTCCGAGCTGCTCCTGCCGAAGGTCCTCGAGGTCTTCGAGATGGCGCCCGAGGTCTACAAAGAGGCCGACGTGGTGTGCAACCTCCTCGACTGGCTCACCTGGAAGCTGACCGGGACCCTGACCCAGTCCGCCGGCGACTCCGGCTACAAGCGCATGCTCCAGGACGGAAAGTACCCCTCCTTCGAGTACCTAGAGGCCGTCAAGCCCGGATTCGGCCGCGTCTTCGAGGAGAAGATGAGCGCCCCCGTCCTCCCGCTCGGCGCGAAGGTCGGCGGTCTGACGAAGGAGATGGCTGAGCTGACGGGCCTGCCCGAGGGCATCGCCGTCGCGTCCGGCAACATCGACGCGCACGTCGTCGTCGCCGGCGCAAACGCCGTCCGCCCGGGCCAGCTCACCGCGATCCTCGGCACGTCGTCCTGCTATGTGCTCAACGGCGAGGAATACCGCGACTGCCCCGGCGTGTTCGGGATCGTCGACGGCGGCGCCGTGGACGGCTACTGGGGATTCGAGGGCGGCCAGACGGCCGTCGGCGACATCTTCGCGTGGTTCGTCGACAACTGCGTGCCGGGTTCCTACGTGGAGGAGGCCAAGTCGCGCGGCGTCTCGGTCCACGACCTGCTCGTGGAGAAGTCGAAGGGCCAGGAGATCGGCGAGCACGGCCTCGTCGCCCTCGACTGGCACAACGGCAACCGTTCGATCCTCGCGGACGCCCGGCTCTCCGGCCTCGTCGTCGGTCAGACGCTGACCACCGCGCCCGAGGACGTTTACCGCGCCCTCCTTGAAGCGACGGCCTTCGGCTGCCGCGTCATCATCGACAACTTCGAGGAGCACGGGATCAAGGTCGACGAGATCGTCGCCGCCGGCGGCCTGCTCAAGAACTCGTACTACATGCAGATGCTCTCGGACATCACCCGCCGCCCGATCTCGGTCTCCACGGCCGAGCAGACCGGCGCGCTCGGCTCGGCCGTGTTCGCCGCGGTCGCGGCCGGAGTCTATCCGGATGTCTTCGCGGCCGCCGACGCGATGTCTTCGGTTGAGAAGCGCGCCTACGAGCCGAATCTCGAAGCCTCCGCCCGCTACGACGAGGTTTACGAGATCTACAAGGAGCTGCACGACTTCTTCGGCCGTTACAACGGCGTTTCGCCCATGCACCGGCTGAAGGACATCCGCGCGCGCATCTATCGAGACAGGGACGCCGAGCAGTGATCAGCCTGTCCGAGCTCGCACCGGACGTTCAGGCCTCCGTCCGGGCCACGAGGGAGCGGGTGGCGCGGCTGCACGCCGAGCTTCCCGCCAACGGCCTCGTGGTCTGGACGGCCGGCAATGTTTCCGAACGCGTTCCGGGCGCCGACCTTTTCGTCATCAAGCCTTCGGGCGTGCGCTACAGCGAGCTGAGCCCGGACAACATGACAGTGTGCACGCTGGAGGGGGAGAAGATCGACGACGGGACGCCCGCCTCGCTCAACCCCTCCTCGGACACCGCCGCGGTGGCATACGTCTTTCGGCACATGCCCGAGGTCGGCGGAGTGGTCCACACCCACTCGACCTACGCGACGGCGTTCGCCGCGCTTCACCGGCCGATCCCGTGCGTTCTGACGATGATGGGCGACGAGTTCGGCGGCGAGGTGCCGGTGGGCCCGTTCGCGATCATCGGCGACGATTCGATCGGGCGAGGGATCGTGGAGACCCTCAGGTCCTCGCGCTCGCCTGCGGTGCTCATGGCCAACCACGGCCCGTTCACCGTGGGCAAGGACGCCGAGGCCGCGGTCAAGGCCGCCGCCATGGTCGAGGAGGTCGCCCGCACGGTCGCGACGGCCCAGCTGCTCGGCGACCCCGTGCCGGTGGCCCAAGAGCACATCGACGCGCTTTACCAGAGATATCAGAACGTTTACGGTCAGCGTTAGGCGCCCGAGCGGCGCCGACGCGCACAGCAACCCGAAAGGAAGCAGTATGGCAAAGATTGCAGTGTTGGGGTCGGGGATCATGGCCACGGCCCTGTCTTTCCCGGCCTCGGAGAACGGCAACGAGGTTCGCCTCGTCGGCACGTTCCTCGACCGCGAAATCATCGATTCGATCCAGAAGACGGGCGTGCACCCGGACCTTGGCCTCAAGGTCAACGAAAGCGTCAAGGCCCACCAGCTGGAAGAGGCCGCCGACGTGATCGCCGACGCCGACGTCGTCATGTGCGGCGTGAACTCCTTCGGAATCGAATGGGCGGGCGAGCAGCTTTCGAAGCTCATGAAGCCCGGCCAGAAGCTCCTGACGGTGACCAAGGGCATGCGGGCCGACGACGACGGAACGATGCACATTCTGCCGGACGTGCTTCGCTCCTACTTCGACCCCGAGCTGGCCGAGAGCGTCTCCTGGAACGCCATCGTCGGCCCGTCGATCGCCGGCGAGCTCGCCGTCCACCACGACACGTGCGTGGTGTTCTGCGGCGAGAACAAGGCCGACGTCGAATACCTGGCCGGCCTGTTCCGGACCGACTACTACCACGTGTGGACGTCGACGGACTTCGTCGGGCACGAGACCGGCGCGGCCACGAAGAACGTGTACGCGTTCGCCGCGGGCTTCGCCCAAGGCATGCTGCGCAAGGCCGGCAAGGAGAACGACCGCTACGTCATGTACAACTACGGCGCGGCCGTTTTCGCCCAGGGGCAGAAGGAGCTGCGCTCCTTCATCAAGCTCATGGGCGTCGACCCGGAGACGGGCGACGGCCTGGGCGGGGTGGGCGACATGTTCGTCACCTCGATGGGCGGCCGCAACGTCAAGGCCGGCGGATACGTCGGGGAGGGCATCGCCTTCTCCGAAGTGCAGGATCGCTACATGAAAGGAGTGACGCTCGAAGGCGTCGCGGCCATCAAGGTCATCGGCAAGGCCCTCGGGCCGCTGACCGAGCGCGGCGTCATCGGCGAGGACGAGTACCCGCTGTGCCGGTTCCTCTACTCGGTCGTGGCTGAGGACGCGCCGCTCGAGATGCCTTGGGACAGGTTTTTTCAAGGTTTGAAGTGACCGCGGCGGGGCCGGTCTCGGCATCGGCCCCGCCTGCCCGGGTGCGACGTCGGCGTCGCCGCACCCGTCCGCAACGCAGCCGACAGACGCATCCTCCCGCAACAACGCAGTCAACGACGAAACGCCCTCGAACAAGGACGCCCTCGAAGGCCGACGCCGGTCCGCACCGCGGACGCGCCGAATCACGCACCTTGGCGCGTCCCGAGCCCGCCGTCGACAACCGCGCAAACCCAATACCAACCGCATTCAACGTCGAATTGAGGTAGAGGCATGAATCCCCTCGTCATTGCAATCGATTCGTCCACCACCGCCACGAAGGCGATCGTCGTGGACACAGAAGGAAAGGTCCTGGCCCTCGGCAGACAGGACATCGACCTGCTTTCGCCGGAGCAGGGCTTCGGCGAGCACGACCCGCGCCAGTGGTGGACTTCCACCCGCGACGCCGTCGCCCAGGCCCTTGCTCAACTGACCCCTGCCGAAAAGGAGCGCATCGCGGCCTTCGGCATCACGCATCAGCGCGAGTCCTTCGCGCCCTTCGCCGCGGACGGCACGCCTCTGCGCAACGGGATCCTGTGGCTTGACATACGCGCCGCCGACCAGGTTCAGCGCTATGGCACGCCCGAGATACACGCGCTTTCGGGCCGCCCGGCCGACGTCACGCCCGGCCTGTACAAGATGGCCTGGCTCAAGGAAAACGAGCCCGAGTCGCTGGCGAAGGCCGACAAGGTCACCACGGTCTCGGCCTACATCGCCTTCTGTCTGACGGGCCAGTGGGTCGATTCGGCCGCCTGCGCCGATTCGCTCAGCCTGTCGAACATCAAGACGCTCGAGTACGACGACGGCCTGCTTCAGATCGCGGGCGTGCGGCGCGAGCAGATGGCCGACCTCGTCAAGCCCGGGCAAACCCTCGGCACGCTGAAGAAGTCGGTCGCCGAGGAGTGGGGGATCGGCGAAATCCCGATCATCGCGGGCTGCGGCGACGGCCAGGCGGCCGGTGTCGGCGCGGCGGCGGTCACCCCCGACGTCGCCTACCTCAACATGGGCACGGCCGTCGTGGCGGGCGTGCCGTCGGCCGAATATCGCTACGAAAAGCTCTTCAGAACGGAGGCGGCGGGCGTGCCCGACACCTACGTGCTGGAGCTCGTCCAGAACTCCGGCGCCTACCTTTCCGGCTGGTTCCGCCGCGCGTTCGGCAAGCCAGAGCTGGCCGGGGCGCCCGACCCGGAGCTGGAGGCCCTCGCAGCGGCCCGCACCCCCGGCAGCGGAGGCCTCGTGACGATGCCCTATTGGGGCGCGGTGCAGTCGCCGCACTGGGACCCGATCGCCCGCGGCGCCGTCGTCGGCTGGCGCGGAACCCACGGCAAGGGCTCGATGTACCGCTCGCTTCTGGAGGCGATCTGCATCGAGATGTCGCGTTCGCTGCACGCCATGGAAGAGGCGACCGGGGTCAAGCTGACCGCGGTGCGCGGCATGGGCGGCGGGCTGCGTTCGCCGCTGTGGCGCCAGATCATGACCGACGCGATCGGCCTGCCGATCACCGGCTGCGAAGAAGAGGAGATCTCCGCGCTGGGCGCCGCGGTCATCGCCATGGCCTCCACCGGCGTGTTCGGTGACGACGACGTCGCCACGGCCGCCCGGAAGATGGCCAGGTTCACCGACGTGACCGAGCCGAACATGGCCAACCACGAGATCTACAACGAGCTGTCGGCGATCCAGGAAAGGCTCTACGAGAATCTGCGCGAAACCAATGCGCGGCTTTACGAATTTTCACGCAAGCACCCCGACGCCGAGCTGACAGGCGGCGAGGGCTGATTCAACCGTTCAAGGAGAAAACATGGCATCCGCAAGCGTCGATGGCCCCCTGGTCATAGCCATCGACTCGTCCACGACGTCCACCAAGGCGATCATCGTCGATGTCGAGGGAAACGTCATTTCGCTGGGCAGGCGAGAAATCGCGCTGCTCTCGCCGGAGCAGGGCTTCGGCGAGCACGACCCGCGCCAGTGGTGGACTTCCACCCGCGACGCCGTCGCCGAGGCCGTGGGCAAACTGACCCCGGCCGAGAAGGAACGCATCAAGGCGTTCGGCATCACGCATCAGCGCGAGTCTTTCGCGCCCTTCACCGCCGACGGCACGCCGCTGCGCAACGGGATCCTCTGGCTCGACATCCGCGCCGCCGACCAAATCCTCAGGTACGGCACGCCCGAGATCCACCAGCTCTCCGGCAAGCCCGCCGACGTCACGCCGGCCATCTACAAGATGGCGTGGGTCAAGGAGCATCAGCCGGACCTGTGGGCGAGCGCCGAGAAGATCACGACGGTCTCCGGCTACATCGCCTTCTGCCTGACGGGCAAGTGGGTCGATTCGACCGCCTGCTCGGACTCGCTCGGCCTTTTCGACATCGCCAAGCTCGATTACGACGAGGGCCTGTTGGAAATCGCGGGCGTGCGGCGCGAGCAGATGGCCGACCTCGTCAAGCCCGGCCAGACCCTCGGCGCGCTCAAGCCCGAGCTCGCCAAGGAGTGGGGGATCGCCGAGATCCCGATCGTCGCGGGCTGCGGCGACGGCCAGGCGGCCGGCGTCGGCGCGGCTGCGGTCACCCCCGACGTCGCCTACCTCAACATGGGCACCGCCGTGAACGCCGGCGTCACGTCCCCCGAGTACCAGTTCGGCCAGGTCTACCGCACCCTTGCGGGCGGCATCCCGGACACGTACATTCTGGAGGTCCTGCAATCCTCCGGCAACTACCTCGCCACATGGTTCCGGCGGGCGCTCGGCAAGCCGGAGCTGGCCGGAGCGCCCGACCCGGAGCTGGAGGCCCTGGCCGCGGCCCGCACCCCCGGCAGCGGCGGGCTCGTCACGCTCCCGTACTGGAACGCCGTTCAGTCGCCCTACTGGGAGCCCGTGGCCCGCGGCGCCGTCGTCGGCTGGCGCGGAACCCACGGCAAGGGCTCGATGTACCGCTCGCTTCTGGAGGCGATCTGCATCGAGATGTCGCGTTCGCTGCACGCCATGGAAGAGGCGACCGGGGTCAAGCTGACCGCGGTGCGCGGCATGGGCGGCGGGCTGCGTTCGCCGCTGTGGCGCCAGATCATGACCGACGCGATCGGCCTGCCGATCACCGGCTGCAAGGAGGAGGAGATTTCCGCGCTGGGCGCCGCGGTCATCGCCATGGCCTCCACCGGCGTGTTCGGCGACACGTCGATTGCGACGGCCGCCCAGAAGATGGCCCAGTTCACCGATAAGAGCGAGCCGAACATGGACGAGCACGAGGTCTACGCCGAGCTCGGCGAGATTCAGGGCCGCCTCTACTCGAATCTCAAGGAAACGAACGATCTGCTCCACGAGTTCGCCAAACGTCACCCCGACGCCGAGCTTTCGGGAGCGGAGGAATAGGAGAAGACATGCCGAAAGTCGCGATACTCGGCGCGGGGGCCATGGGGTCGGGCCTGGCCAACGCCCTCGTTGAGGCCGGGTGGGACGTCAACCTGTGGGGCACGTGGCTGGACGACCATCTCATTGACGCCATTGAGGAGGGCCGCCCGCATCCGCGCATCAACGTGGTCGTCTCCGGCAAGGTCCGCCCGTTCCGCTCCGCCGGCCTGGAGGATGCGCTTGACGGCGTCGACGTCGTCGTGGTTTCGGTGGCCTCCCAGGGCGTTCCGAAGGTGACCGAGATGGCCCTGCCCGGCATCGCCAAGGCGAAGGCGCTGTGGCTGACGTCGAAGGGGTTCATGCCGGTCGACGGCAAGATCCTCCTTCTGCCGGACGGGATCCGCTCGATCGCGAAGGCCGCCGACGTCGAACTTCCGCCGATCGTCGCCATCGCCGGGCCGGTCAAGGCCAACGAGTGCGCGGCCGGCGAGCCTACGGCCACGATATTCGGATGCAAGAGCCGCGACGTCGCCGTGGAGTTTGCGCGCGCCGCTCGCTCGGAGCACTACTGCATCGAGGCCACGGACGACGAAGTGGGCGTGGAGATCTGCGCGCCGATGAAGAACGTGTACGCGATCATGCTGGGCATCGCCGACGGGCTGGAGGAGAAGACGGGCAAGCCCCATCACAACCTCAAGGCCGCGACGTTCAACGAGGCGGTGCGCGAGATGTCGATTCTTTCGACGGCGCTGGGGGCTGACCCTGCCACGGCCTACGGCCTGCCGGGCGTCGGCGATCTGGAGGTGACCGGGCTGTCCGGGCGCAACAAGGTCTACGGCGTGCGCATCGGCCGCGGCGAGGGCGCCAAGGGCGCGCTCCAGGCGATGACGGAGCTGGAGCAGACCGTCGAGGGCGTGCCGGCCTTGCCGCTGGCGATCTCCCTCGTGGAGCAGTCCGCCCCGCAGATCAAGGATCGCCTGCCGTTGCTTTATGCGGCGCGGCAGATCGTGGAGGAGGACGTTCCGGACTACGCCGCGGTGCTTGCCCGCGCGGTCCTGCCTCCCAAGCCGTGAGCGTCTGGAGCCCGTGGCTCTGGCTGTTGACGCTTGAGCTGCGAGACCCGAGTTGCGGCAGGCCAAGCTGTAAGCCCTGGCTGTGGGACTTGACTGTGAGGCCTTGACTGCAGCGGGCTTCCAAACTGTGGCCGCCGCCGGGGTAGCGTCTGTTGCCTAGGCTAGGCGACGAAGGCTGCTGAACTGGGTCCCTCCAAGCAGCTGGCTGTTTCAAACCGTGGGCGGGTGCGAAATCGCACCCGCCCACGCCGTCTGCCCGAACTTCTCGCCGGAGTCCTTGCGTCCCGGAGGCCGCCTGTGTCTTCGCGACGCGCTGGCTTTCATGGCGGCGGGGCGGTCTAAACCCAGACAACGGAAATGTTGGAAACCCGAGCATTCGTGGGAGCAACCGAGGAGTTGGCCGGTTGGTTTTATCAGTCGGTTGGGAGGGGCGTTGTTTCTGTTTGTTTGGCAGGGGTCGTAGGCCGGGGTGTGGGTGTGTCCGGATGTTGTTTTTGGTAGTGGCTTTTGTAGTCGTCGCCGACGTTGAATCCGGGGGCGGGTTCGAAGCAGTAGGTCGCGGTGTCTCCTGCTTTGTCCCTGCCGAGTATGAATTCAAGCCAGTAGATCCCGACGTCGAGCAAAGTGATGGTGCCGACTCCTTCGAACGTAAAGGACTCTCCCAAGGCAAGATCGGCACCCGCGAAGGCACTTTTATCATCTGGGCCGCGATCGATGATCGACCCTACGATTCGTGCTCGTTTGTGCCATCGTTCTATTCGGAGTTCACCCACGGATACTGCGACTTTGCGGCGGGAATCGACATAAAATTGTCCGTAATGTCCGCTTTCTGCATGAATTTTGATGCCGGAGCAGCTGGAAGGGTTGTTTTTCTTTGTGAAGACGTGGGTGTTTCGGACTGGATGTTTGTGTGTGAGGAATCCGGAGACGTAGACGATCCGTATGCTTGCCGCCAGAGCCAGGAGGCTGATCAGGGCGGCGAGGACTTTCCGGCGTTTCTTCATCGGTTTTGTTTTCTTTGCTGGGTGGCGAAGCTGGGATTCGGAGCGGCGGGCTTGTTATCGGTTCCGCTCGCGGTTTGTTTCTCTGATTGGCTTGAGTCTGGCTCGTCAGTTGGTTTTTATCAGTCGGTTGGGAGGGGCGTTGTTTCTGTTTGTTTGGCAGGGTTTGTAGGCCAGGGTGTGGGTGTGTCCGGATGTTGTTTTTGGTAGTGGCTTTTGTAGTCGTCGCCGACGTTGAATCCGGGGGCGGGTTCGAAGCAATAGGTCGCGGTGTCTCCTGCTTTGTCGTTGCCGACGGTGAATGCGAACCAGTCCATTTCGACGTCGAGCAAAGTGATGGTGCCGACTCCTTCAAATGTAAAGGACTCTCCCAAGGCAAGATCGGCGCCACCTCCCTCAGCTGTGACGTTACGAAGTTTGCCCGCATAGATGCCGATTGTGGCGCGCTTGTGCCAGCGTTCGATCCTTAGGTTGGAAACTTCAATTTGTGTGTTCCAGTTAGTTCCGGGACGAAGCACGCCTCTGCGTGTACCGCTGGTGTCGCCCGCTCTATATGTGATGCCGTCGCAGCGAAGCGGATCGCCTTTCTTAGTGAAGACGCGGGTGTTCTGGGCTGGATAGTTGTGTGTGAGGAATCCGGAGACATAGACGATTCGTATGCTTGCCGCCAGAGCCAGGAGGCTGATCAGGGCGGCGAGGACTTTCCGGCGTTTCTTCATCGGTTCATCTCGCTTTCTTTGTCCCAGTAGGCGATGAAGCCGGGCGCAGGAACAAATTGGAAGGTTGCCGTAGGACCGCCGCCTACGGCAAAGGGAATGACGATTGGATTGACGTACATGAGAGTGAAGGTCCCGACTCTCGGATGGTCGATGCATTCGCCCGCTTCCAAGTCGCGATATATCGACGTTACACGGGAACTGTCAGGCGTATCAACGCTATCGGCGGGGTACCCGCCCTGCAGGGTAACCGTCATTCTTCCGTCGGAATAGCGAATATTCGAGACGGTGTAGGACGGTTGATTCCCAATCCCGGGGCGAAAAACCGAGGATTCGGACAATCCGACGATGCGCGCTCTCTGATCTCTTCCATGACGAAAAGAGCTTGTGATGCAGAGCGAATACGCCGGCCGAGCGCCTCGGAAACTCCGGTATGCAGTCGGCGAATTCTCTGTAGGCTTCGTCGAGGGATGGATGGCCGAAGGCCGGGACTGGGCACGGCGTTTCGACGTCGTCGTAGACCTCGGACAGAGAGTCGAGGCCCTTTCCGAGGTCGTCCATTTCGTCTTCGTCGATGGCGAACTTGCTCATTTTTCTCCCATTCGCATGAATCAGATTGCCCGTCGGCAAACCGGCGTGAACGACGTATGAGATGAACCTACACGCATTTCGGGACGGAATCTAGAGGTTTCATAATGTGAAATCTGTCGTTAGAATGCGCCTGTCCGGCCTACTTTAAAGCGCGCGGCAATGCGTTCTAACTTGTGCATGCAAGCGGGCGAGGTGAAGGGCGACTCCGAACGCCGGACTTTGAAAAACCTCCGTACGGACGCCATTTTCGTTTGTGTGTTGTGTGTGGTATATTAGTTCTTGCCGTCGGCGGGAAAGGTCGGTGGCTCCGCGAGCAAAGTTCCGCGAGCAAGGAGTTGATGTGGGCAACGATCTGACCAACCAGGGTGAGGCGAACCGGGGTGCGAATGGCGCCAAGACGGCCGAAGCCGCTTCGCCCTCCTTCGCCGAAGCGGGCGTGGTTCAAGGCGAGGCCAAAGCCGAGGGAGCTCGGCCCGGCGAGCCCAGACCCATACGGCGCGTGGCCGCTGACCTCGGGGTCCCCGACGAGCACGTTCTCGTCTACGGCCACGGCAAGGCCAAAATTGACCTTGATTACCTGCGCTAGCTGCCCGAGCGGGATTCAAAGCTCGTCCTCGTCACCGCAATTTCCCCGACGCCGGCCGGCGAGGGGAAGACGACGACGTCGATCGGCTTGGCCGACGGATTGGCGCGGCTAGGCAAGCGCCCGGTGCTCGCCCTTCGCGAGCCCTCGATGGGGCCGGTTTTCGGCATCAAGGGCGGCGCCGTCGGCGGGGGGAAGGCC
>NZ_DBHHEV010000024.1:0-5635 GCF_057238965.1 Peptidiphaga sp. | reverse complement strand
GCCCAGGTCACGCCCGGCGACGAGATCAACCTCCACTTCACCGGGGATTTTGCGGCCATCGCCGAGGCCAACAATCTGCTCGCCGCGATGGCGGACAACGCGCTGCATTTCGGCACTCATGACATCGACCCGCGCACGGTCGCCATCCGCCGCTCGATCGATATGAACGATCGCTCCCTGCGCGACGTCGTCATCGGCCTCGGCGGGCGGCTCGGCGGGGTCACGCGAGAGTCGGGCTTCGACATCACCGCGGCCAGCCAGGTCATGGCGACCTTCTGCATGGCCGACTCCCTCGACGACCTGCGTGAACGGCTCGGCCGCATCGTCGTCGGCAGGTCCTCGGCCGGCGATTCCGTCACCGCGGCGGACCTCGGCGCCGTCGGCGCAATGACGGCGATCCTCAAGGACGCGCTCGCGCCCAACCTCGTCCAGACCCTCGAAGGCAACCCTGCCCTGGTCCACGGCGGCCCCTTCGCCAACATCGCCCACGGCACGAACTCGGTGATCGCCACCAAGGCCGCGCTCAAGCTGGGCGACGTCGCCGTGACCGAGGCCGGGTTCGGCGCCGACCTGGGCGCGGAGAAATTCTTCGACATCATCGGGCAGACCGCCGGGATCGCCCCCGACCTCACCGTGGTCGTCGCAACCGTGCGCGCCCTCAAGTATCACGGGGGCGTGGCGCTCGCGGACCTGGAGGAGGAGAACGTCGCCGCGGTTCGCGCGGGCGCGGTCAACCTGCGCCGGCACTGCGAGAATCTCACGGAGGTTTTCGCCCAGCCCGTGCTCGTGGCGGTCAACCGGTTTGCCGCGGATACGGAGGCCGAGATCGCGGCTGTCCGCGAGTCTGTGGCCGACCTCGGCATCGACGTCGTCCTCACCGACCACTTCGGCCGCGGGGGAGAGGGGGCGCTCGATTTCGCCGACGCCGTCGTGAAGTCGCTGGCCAAGCCGAGCATCGCCAAGAGCGCATACCGCTTGACGGATTCCCTGGAAGACAAGGCGCGGGCCATCGTCACCAGGGTCTACCGCGGGGCCGACGTGGTCTTCGAACCCGCCGCGGCGCGCGAGCTCCGGCGGCTCGAGGAGTCCGGCTGGGGCGAGCTGCCCGTGTGCATGGCCAAAACCCAATACTCGTTTTCGACCGACCCGAAAGCGCTTGGCGCCCCCGAGGGCTTCACCGTGCCGATCCGCGAAGTGCGCCTCTCGGCAGGGGCGGGCTTCGTCGTGCTCATCTCAGGCTCGATCATGACGATGCCGGGCCTGCCCAAGCGCCCCTCGGCCTGCGACATCGACGTGGTCGACGGGGTTATCGGGGGAATGCACTGAGCTGGCTTCCGCCGCCTTTATTGCGAACGGAGGCCAAACCCTTCGAAACGGCTGTTGCCGTCGTCCGGCTTTCCTGAAAGCGACCGTTACTCTTGCGCCTCTGAGAGGGCTTCGGCGAGGCTCTCCCGCGTGAGAAGGGTGTCAGGATGGTCGGGCCCGAGGATCCTGGTCTGGTCGTCCAGAAGAGACTGGAATATGGCGATGGCTTTCCGATAATCCCCCAAAACGCTGTAGGCGCAGGCAAGATCGCCGCGCGTGTCCAGAGCGTCAGGGTGGTCAACGCCCAAGGAACGGAACTGGCTGTCCAAGACGGCCTCGAGTATCTCAATGGCTTTCTGGGGATTTCCCGAGACGGTGTGGGCGCGCGCAAGATTGCTGCGCGCGGTCAGCGTCAAGTAATGGTCTGGGCCGAGGACCCGGGCTTCGTCGGCGATCAGCTCCCCGAGAATCTCGATAGCCTGTCCGTACTCTCCGACGGCGTTGCAGATGTAGGCCAGATTGCTGCGGACGGCCAGCGTGTCGGGGTGGTCTGGGCCGAGGACCCGGATTCTGTCGGGAAGCAGGGCGTTGAGCTCTTTGCGGGCCTTCTTGAACTTGCCCGCGTCCATGTACGCCCTGGCGAGCCTGTTGCGCGTCGTGAGAGTGTAAGGATGGTCGGGGCCGAGGGCGCGGTCGACGTCGCGGACGAAGCCCTTGAGCAGGTCGATCGCTTGCTGAGTGCGTCCCGTCTGAAGGTAGGATTCGGCAAGGTTGCCGCGTGTGCCGAGCGTGCCGGCGTCGTCGGGGCCGAGGACTCGAGTTTGGTCGGCCGCAAGGGCTTCGAGGATGCCGACGGCGCCCTCGAAGTCTCCCGTCTCCATGTGCGCTTCGGCGAGATTGGCCAGCGTGTCGAGGGTGTCGGGATGGTCGGGGCCGAGAGCCCTGAGCCGCTCGGCAAAAAGGGCTTCGTAGGCGTCGATGGCTTTCATGGTTTCTCCTGTTTCTCTGTGGGCCAAGGCGAGGTTGGTGCGTATGGCGAACGTGTCCGGATGGTCGGCTCCATACGAGCTGACCAGTTTTCTGACGGTGTCTTCAAAAGTGATCGCGATTTGCGGGCTGTCAATCATGTTGAGGCAATATATCGTGTTGTTCACGAGTCCGAAAACGCTTGGGAGATCGATGCAGGATTCGCGGGGAGAATGGAGCGCGCCCCCCTCGTCTCGTTCGGCGACGGCGTTGAGCTGGATGACCATGTCGAGAACGTTGGCACGCTGGGCTTCGTCGGCGGCCGCCTCCTTCATGTCGGTGATCTCCAGCATCCTGACGACGGCGCGCTTGACGGCGTCGAACAACGACGGATCTGTCGCAAGGTCTTCCCGAAAGGCGCGCCCTTGAAGCTCATGGATGCTGATATAGCGGCCGTCGGCGGAGGGCGTGCAGGCCGAGAGGGAGACGAGCTCCTCGAGCGTTTCGCGCGCAATCTGTTCGCTCGCGCCTGTCTGATACAACCAGTGCCGGGGCACGCCCGACGGCGCCAGCAGGGCCAGAGCCGCCAGCTGCAAGAATGCCGCGCTGGCGTGGGCTGCCGTTTCGTCGCCGCTGGCGATGTCCTTCTCAGCCAGATGATCCTGCACGGCTTGGCGGGCCATGAGCAGGGCCGTAGGTGCAAGGGCGGGGTAGCCGTCGGCGGGCCGGGAGATCGGCTGGCCGTAGCCACCGCTGGACGGGCCGTCGGCGGGCTCATCAAGCCCAAACTCCCGCAGGTTCGCGAGGTAGTCGTCCAACCTCGGGTACCCGACCAGCCTGATCGTGGTTGTGGCCTGCTCCAAGGCGACGGGCAGGTCCCCGAGCGCTTCGGCCACGCGGGCCGCGCCGTCGGGGTCGTTCACGCCGGTGTGCTCAATCAGGAAAGCGACCGACTGGGGCCGCATAAACCTCCCCGTGGTGTCAGGGCCGTTTTGACGGCTCACGCCGGTGTTCTCGTTGCCGTGGTTCGCGTCAAAGCTTCTTTCGCTGCTCATGTTGAAACTCCCGTCGCTGTCTGCACCTAGGCCTCCCTCACCGTTTGCATTGAAGCGCTTGTCATCGCCCGTGTCGGCGCACCCGTTGCCGCTTGCGCGGGTACTTTTGTCGCCGCCGTTTGCTCCAGGCTTTCCGTCGCCGCCGGCATTGGCTTTGGCGAGTTCTTCGGCGGCGACGCGCAGGAGCTCGTCATACAGGCCTCGCGCCGTCGCCCCGACTCCTTGGCGCTGGTCTGCCGCGCCGCGGGAGCCGAGGAGAGCGAGGAACGAATCGGGATCGCTTTGAGCGCCGACGGCGTCGTCGTGCCGATTGTCGGCGTCGTCGTTTCGTCTGCCCGCGTCGTGCCGACTGTTGCGGACTTATCGAAAAGTAAAGAAAATGCGTATACAAGAACACCCGGATCCATAAACCGATCCTAGCCCCAGTCGCAGGGACTGTCCACGGCGAATTTGCTGAAACCTGCACTTGCTTCAGGCTTCCCTCGGCCGACGCCTGCAAAGAAGCTTCGGCCTCCTACCCTCCGGTTTGCTCCGCTTCGGCCCTCGTCGGCACCCGCAAGGAAATTTCCACATCTTGTCGAGGCTGACCCCTCTGTCTTAGAGCGCGGCGCCCGATTGCCGCCCTCGTTCGGCAAAGCGGAAAACTATCCCATTGAAACGCCGTTTCGTCTTTGACGGCGTCCCTCCGCGGTGCCCCGGTCAACCAGTTGTTCTAGCCAGCGTTACTGCTGGTTCTTCTCTGCCTCGCCGCCTTGATCCCGTAAAACGGAAAGAAATTGAGAAATGGCGAGTGTGTGGGGGTGGTCGGGGCCGAGGACGCGGGCCAGATCAGACAGCAGCGTCTGATGCATGTCGATGGCCTTCCGATAATCTCTCAAGATGGTGCATGTACAGGCAAGATCGCCGCGAAGCTATGTAAAAAGCCAAGGAAGGCATCTGCAAGCCTATCTTTCATTCGCGTCCACGGATCTTTGATTGCGGGTAGAATCGACAACGGCTCCTTCGAGCTGGACCGAACCTTTCACGTTTCCCGGAATGCCAAGGTTTCGAGTCCAGGAAGGAGGTGAGGACGATGAGGAAGACATCCTCGTCGGGCAAGGAAAAAGCCCGGATACTGCGCGGACTGGTAAGGCTAGCGCAGCTCCAGGCTTTTGCCCTTGCCATCGTGCCCTAGCATTGCTAGAAGCATTGCTTAAGTGACGACTCACAGGTGGCTACACGGAGCACATCCGTTTAGCCGCCTCTATTGTCCCTAAATAGAACCAGACAAGCAAGAGGTGTGTGATAAGCGTCCACCGAACTCGGCCCGATGCCACGCCCGAATCAAAGCGACACCCACCCGCACAAACTCCGTTTACCGCCCAAGCGTCAATCAAAATTTGGGATCGCTCTGCATTGGTGGCCGGCGCAGCAGGTTCTGAAGAGCTGCTCGAAGTAGATGCCAGGCCCGCCTCCTGTTGATTCTGAGTTTCGCACGACATCGATCTGAATTTCTCGCCCCAGTTCCGCCCGCAAAACTCAAGATTGATCTTGGCCCGTCTGACTGAGGCGACGGTGCTTACTGTGCTTTCTTTCGCGCGGCAGCAAGGTTGTTGCGTGTGGCGAGGGTGTAGGGGTGGTCCGGGCTAAGATTCTTGGTCTGCTCGGTTAGAAGGGCCTCGTATTTTTCAACGCCGTTCATGTTGGGTTTTCTTTTGGTCAGGGTGAGCGTGTCTGGTCGGGGCGAGCTCGTCGTTCCTTGGCAGGTGCGCCTAGTGTCGGCCTGCAAGGCCATGCGCAAAGCCGCAGGCGTGAGATCGAAGTAGATGTCGCATGGAAGGCCCCGCTGATCACTTGCTCCAAACAGCCGATCGGCGGTCTGGATCAACGAGACTTGCGGTTTCTTCGCCTCCATATGTCCTTTTGCGGGTTGGGGAGTGCTGAAGTGCCCTCTTTAGGATGGTCGGGTCCGGGAATGCGGGCTTTGTTGGCCAGGGCAGCCTGGTGGCGTAGAGCGATGACTTTAGGTAAGTTCCCCGCCTGGCGGTGTGCGCGGGCAAGGTTATTGCGTGTGCCGAGTGTGTCGGGGTGGTCGGGGCCGAGGACGCGGGTCATGTCAGGCAGGAGGGCTTCGTACATGTCGATGGCCGTGGAGAGGTGCCCCGCATCCTGGTAGGCGGCGGCGAGGTTGTTGCGTGTGCCGAGTGTGTTGGGGTGGTCGGGGCCGAGAAGGCGGGTGCAGTCGGCCAGGAGGGCTTGGTACATGTCGATGGCTGTGGAGAGGTGCCCCGCATCCTGGTAGGCGGCGGCGAGGTTGTTGCGTGTGCCGA